>CANGTC010000020.1 GCA_947456505.1 Beijerinckiaceae bacterium | reverse complement strand
ACGGCACGAATGACAACACCCCCCACCCCCTCTTCCTGGTGGACGCCCCATGTCCATGCCGACCGCAGGCCCTTTCTGCGGGCGCGCGCGCGCATGCTCGGCGCCTGGCGGGCGGGCTTCGAGGCGCAGCAGTTTCTGGAGGTGGACACTGCGGCCCTGCAGGTCTCCCCGGGCAATGAGGCCCATATCGGCGCTTTCGCCACCACCCTGACCGGACCGGGCGGGGCGGCGCGCAGGCTTTTTCTGCATACCTCGCCCGAATTCGCCTGCAAGAAGCTGCTGGCGGCGGGAGAGGAGCGGATCTTCACCTTCGCCCACGCCTTCCGCAACGGGGAGCGGGGGCCGCTGCACCATCCCGAATTCACCCTGCTGGAATGGTATCGGGTAAGCGAGCCCTATGAGGCCCTGATCGACGATTGCTGCCGCATTCTCGCCGCCGCCGCCACAGCAGCTGACGTGACCGAGCTGCGCTACCGCGACCGGGTGGCCGACCCCTTCGCGGAGCCAGAGCGCCTGACCGTGGCTGAGGCCTTCCAGCGTTACGCCGGGGTCGATCTGCTGGCGACGCTGGATGCGCAGGGCCTCCCGAACCGGGAGGCGCTGGCGGCGCAAGCGGCGCAGGCCGGGGTCGCGCCTGCGCCAGACGACACATGGGCGGACCTCTTCAGCAAGCTGCTGGTGGCCCATGTGGAGCATCGCCTGGGGCTCGGGCGCCCCACAGCCCTCATGGAATATCCCGCCTGCGAAGCGGCGCTGGCGCGCCCCTGCGCCCATGATCCGCGCGTGGCCGAACGCTTCGAGCTCTACGCCTGCGGGGTGGAGCTGGCCAACGCCTTTGGCGAACTCACCGACCCCGCCGAGCAACGCCGCCGTTTCGAGATGGAGATGGAGGAGCGGGCGCGCATCTATGGGCCGGAGGAGCGCTATCCCATCGACGAAGATTTTCTCGCCGCCCTCGCCCTCATGCCCGAGGCCTGCGGCATCGCGCTGGGGGTTGATCGGCTCGTGATGCTGGCGACGGGCGCCTCGCGCATCGATCAGGTGATCTGGACCCCCGTGGCGGAGATCGCCCCATGAGCGGCCTGCACTGCCCGGCGGACCTTGCGGTGGCGGGCCTCGCCTCGCCGCAGGCTGTGGCCGCGCTGGAGCGCGTGACCGCCCGCTACGCCATGGCGATCACGCCTGAAATCGCAGCCCTCATCGACCCGCTGGACCCCCGCGATCCCATCCGCCGCCAGTTCGTGCCTGACGTCGCGGAGCTTGAGACCCGGCCGCAGGAGCGGGCTGACCCCATTGGGGATCACGCTCATTCCCCGGTGGAGGGCATCGTGCATCGCTATCCCGACCGGGTGCTGCTGAAACTGCTGCATGCCTGCCCGGTCTATTGCCGCTTCTGCTTCCGCCGCGAAACGGTCGGTCCCGGCGGAGCGGGGATGCTCTCGGGCGCGGCGCTCGAGGAAGCGCTGGCCTATATCCGTTCGGACCCCGGGATCTGGGAGGTGATTCTGACCGGGGGCGATCCGCTGGCCCTCTCGCCCCGGCGCCTCGGCGAGGCCATGGAGACGCTGGCTGGGATCCCACATGTGAAGGTGGTGCGCCTGCACAGCCGGGTGCCCGCCGTCGATCCCTCGCGGATCAATGCGGAGGTGATCGCCGCCCTCAAGCGCTTCCCCCGCGCCGTCTATGTGGCGCTGCACGCCAACCATCCGCGCGAGATGACCCCCGGGGCGCGGGCGGCCTGCGCCCGGCTGATCGACTCAGGGGTGGTTATGGTGAGCCAGAGCGTGCTGCTGGCCGGGGTGAATGACGACGCCGAGGTGCTGGCCGACCTGATGCGCGCCTTCGTCGAGACCCGCATCAAGCCCTATTACCTCCACCATCCCGACCTAGCCCCCGGCACCGCCCATCTGCGAGTGTCGATCACGCGGGGGCGGGAGCTGGTCCGCGCCCTGCTGGGCCGTGTCTCCGGCCTCTGCCAGCCCGCCTATGTGCTCGACATTCCCGGGGGCTTTGGCAAATCCCCCATCGGACCGACCTATCTTGCAGAAACAGAACAGGGCTGGCGGGTGGAGGATTTTCAGGGCGGCGGCCACGATTACGACGATGTGTAGGCGCCAAAACACAAGCTCTGGCCGCGAAATGGCCCGACTCAGCTAATATGGACCCACTGGTCCTGGAGCATCAGCCTTTGATTCGTTCGTTTCGTCTCATCCTGTGCGCCCTTGCGCTCGCGCTGGGAGCCACCCTCTCCTTCGCGCAGGCGCCGGCTCCCGTTTCGGCCTCCGCCCAGAAGCTCGATGGCGTGCGCGCCAACATCGAGCAGATCGAGCAGGCCCTGGGCAAGCGCGAGCTCAGCGACGCCGCCCTGCTGGAGCTGCGCGCCAATATCGAGCCGCTGAACGCCAACCTCAAGAGCGCGCTGGACGACCTGACGCCCAAGCTCGACGCCGCTCGCGAGCAATTGGAGCAGCTCGGCCCCAAGCCGGCCGACAAGGCGCCCCCGGAGGCGCCCGCCGTGGCCGCCGAACGCGAAGGCCTGCAAAAGCAGTTCGAGGAGGCCGACGCCGCCGTGAAACGGGCCAGGCTGCTCTCGGTGCGGCTTGATCAGGCCTCCGCAACCATTCTGTCGCTTCGGCGCGACCTCTTCACCCGCACCCTGCTGGCGCGCAGCTCCAGCATTCTGAGCCCGAGCCTCTGGGGTTCCATCTGGCGCGAGGCGCCGGCTGACCTGCGAGCGCTCGGGATCATTTCCGGCGCCTGGTGGAGCGCGGCGACCACAAGGCTCGAAGGCTGGGCCATGCTCGGCTTTCTGGCGGGAACGCTCGCCATCGCGCTCGGTTACGTCACCGTGCTGAAACTGCAGCGCCGCGTGGTCCGCCGCGATCCCGCCAAAGTGGAGGTGAACGCCTTCACCAAGGCGCGGGGGGCCATTTGGGTCACCATCTCCGTCGCCTTCGCGCCCATGGTCGCCATGACCCTCCTGATTGGCCTGTGGCGGGGCCTCGGCCTCTTCAACATGCGGCTGGAGCCCCTCGTCGCCAGTCTGTCGGACGGGGTGGCGCGGGTGGCGATCACGCTGGCCATCGCGCGCGGGCTGCTGGCGCCCGGCCTGCCTCATTGGCGCCTGCTGGATCTCAGCGACAAGACCGTGGACCGGCTGGCCCGGCTCGCCCTCTCGGTGGCGATCTTCGTTTCCGCCGAGAAGGTGATGGAGGCGGTGATCGAGGTGATCGGCGCGGGCCTCGCCCTGTCGGTCGCCTTGCGCGGTCTGTCGGGGCTGATCGTCGCCGGGATGCTCGCCGCAGGCTTGCAGGGCATCGTTCAACCGCCCGACGAAGAGGACCTCTGCCTGGGGCCGAAACTGGCGCCCAAGCGCGACTGGTATGGGCCCATGCGCCTCGCCATCTGGGCCTGCGTGGCGGCCATCATCCTCGCCACGCTCGTCGGTTATGTGTCCTTCGCCGCCTTCCTTGTGGAGCAGGTGGTCTGGGTGACCTTCATTGGCAGCGGGCTCTATTTGCTGCTGGAGCTGGCGCGCGAATCCATCGGCCAGGGCCTGCAGCCCCAGGCCCGCGTGGGGCGGGCGCTGATGGTCAGCCTTGGCCTGCGGCGCGAGTCTCTCGACCAATGGTCGGTGCTGCTGGCGGGGGCGGCCCAGCTGGGGCTCATCACCGCCGCCGTCATGCTGGCGCTGGCGCCCTGGGGCGTCGAATCCGACGACATGTTCTCCAGCATCCGCGCCGCCTTCTTCGGCTTCAAGGTGGGGGATGTGACGATCTCCCTCTCGGGCATCATCGTCTCGGTGCTGCTCTTCGCCATCGGCTTCGCCCTGACGCGCGGCTTCCAGCACTGGCTGGAATCGACGCTGCTGCCGCGCACCCAGCTTGACGCGGGCCTGCGCAACTCCATCCGCACCAGCGTCGGCTATATCGGCTTCGTCATCGCCGCAGCTGCGGGGCTTGGCTATATGGGGCTGAGTTTCGACAAGCTGGCGATTGTCGCGGGCGCCCTGTCGGTCGGCATCGGCTTTGGTCTGCAATCCATCGTCAACAATTTCGTCTCGGGTCTCATCCTGCTGTGGGAGCGCGCCATCCGCGTGGGCGACTGGGTGGTGCTGGGCGAGGAGCAGGGCTATGTCAGGCGCATCAATGTGCGCTCGACGGAGATCGAAACCTTCGACCGCGCCACCATGATCGTACCCAACTCCAACCTCGTCACCGGCGTGGTGAAGAACTGGGTGCGCGGCGACAAGACCGGGCGCATCAAGATCCCCATCAACGTCCACATGAGCGCCGATCCCGAAGTGGTGCGCGACACGCTCATCGCCTGCGCGAAAGCCAATGAACTGGTGCTGCGAATTCCCGCCCCCTTCGTCTCCTTCGTGGGCATGACGGAGACCCTGCTGAAATTCGAGCTGATGTGCTTTGTGGCTGACGTCGAAACCTCCGGTCGGGTGAAGAGCGATCTGCATTTCGACATCTTCAAACGCTTCAAGGCGGCGGGCATCGAATTCACCCCGCCCGCCGCAGCGCCGCCCACCATCGCCATCGCAGGGCTCGAGCGGCTGCAAGCCGCCCTCGACGCCTTGCCCAAAGCCAAATCCTGATCCCCGTAGAAATGAGAAACATGCGCAATCTAACCGTCCGCCTGACCGCCCTGACCGCCTTCCTGAGCCTCGCCGCCTGCGCCGAAAAACCGCTCGACATCCCCACAGGACAGCCCAGTTTCTATCTTTCCATGGCCTCTCGCGACGCGAAGGTGGACACGGTGGCGGCGCGTGATCTGATCTCGATCTATCGTCGCAACAACGGCCTCTCGACCGTATCCCTTGATCCGATCCTGCAAGCCGAAGCGCAGAAGCAGGCGGAGGCCATGGCGGCGGCGGACTCCATGAGCCATGAAGTGCGCGGCACATTGCAGAAGCGACTGGATGGTTCGGGGCTGCAGCATTCCATGGCGGTGGAGAATATCTCGGCGGGCTATCATACCCTGGCCGACGCCATCTCCGGCTGGCGCAACTCGCGACCGCACAACGAGAACCTGCTGAACGGCAAGATGCGCCGCATGGGCATCGCCAGCGCCTATGCGCCGGGCACGAAGTACAAGGTGTTCTGGGCGTTGGTGATGAGCGACTGAGAGCTCACTGCGCCGCCACCATCCCCGCATCGCCGCCCTTCAACCAACGCCCCAGAAAGGCGTCGATCCATCGCGCCACCGGCCCGTCGTGCTGGTGCCAGCCCCAGAGGTGCTGGTGCGGCAGGCGGGCGCCCGGCGCGCTCATGCGTTCAGCCGCTTTCACGGTCCAGCGGCACATCATGGCGTAGGTGACCTCCGGGTGGAACTGGAAGCCGAAGGCCTTGCCCAATGAGCAGCCCTGCACGGCGAAATCATCGCCCTCCGCCAGCAGGCGCGCGCCCGTGGGCAGATCGAAGCCCTCCCGATGCCATTGATAGACCGTGTCAGGAAAGGGGCTCGGGCAGAGCTGGTGCGCAGCGTCCGTAGGGCGGATGGGGTAATAGCCGATCTCGGCCCGGCCCTCGTGATGCTCATAGACCCGATGGCCCAGATGCCGCGCCATGAGTTGCGCGCCCAGGCACAGGCCGAGATAGGGCACATCCTCCTTCAGCGCGACGCCGATGAGGTCCATCTCCTGATGAATGAAATCGCAATCTTCATTCGCGCTCATCGGCCCGCCGAAGATCACCACGCCCGCATAGTCCCGCAGACGGGATGGCAGGGGATCGCCGAGCACGGGGCGACGCATGTCGAGCTGGTATCCGCGCGATGCGAGCAGCCGCCCGACACGCCCTGGCGTGGATTGCTCCTGATGGAGAACCACGAGGATCCGCCCCTTGGCGGATCGTGAATCGCAGTGAAAATCCATGAATCAGAGTTTTGCGCTGCAACAAAGAATGGTCAAGGCGAAAAGACGGTGAAAATGCGGAAGGTCTTATTTTTGTAATCTGATGAGGCGAAAATTATCGCCCCTTTCGCCGATCCTGCAGGCGTCCCATGACCGGCAGCAGCAATCCATTGGGCATGAGGGGCACGAGCCCCGTGACGAGCTTGTTGAAGAGACCGGGCACCACGAGCCTGCGGCCCTTCATCAGACCAGCGTAACCCGCCTCCGCCACCACCTTCGAGGACATGCCGGGCATATGTTTCAGAAGGCTGGCGTCGAGCCCCGCCCGCGCGTGAAAATCCGTGGCGGTGACGCCGGGGCAGAGCGCGGTGACGGTGACGCCCGCCCCCTCCAGCTCCTGTGAAAGCGCCTGACTGAGGGACACCACATAGGCCTTGGTGGCGTAATAGACCGCCATGCCCGGCCCCGGCAGAAAGCCCGCCACCGAGGCCACATTCATGATGCGCCCCCGCCCGGCGATGACGGCCGGCAGGAAGCGCAGGGTCAGTTCGGTGAGCGCGCGAATGTTGAGGTCGATCATCTCGATCTGGCCTGCCCGCTCCAGCATGGCGGCGCGGCCCGCAAGGCCGAAGCCTGCGTTGTTGACGAGCGTGGAAGGCGTGAGCCCCGCCTCGTCCAGCGCCAGAGCCAGGACTTCGCAGGCCTGATGCTCGGCGAGGTCGAGGCTGAGGGTGAAGGGACGCGTGCGACCCATGGCCTCGATCTCCCCCGCCAGCGCCTCCAGCTTGTCGCCGGAGCGGGCGACGAGGGCGAGATCATGCCCCTCGCGAGCGAAAACCCGGGCGAGATCCGCCCCGATGCCGCCAGAGGCGCCGGTGACGAGAACGACGGGGCGATGTGCGTCCATGGGTTAGCTCCTGCGGGCGGCGTGGATCATCTGATGCGCACACAGGTACGATAGCCCTCGATCTGATTAAAGGCCCTGCCCATGCTCTTTCGCCATGTCTGGCATCCGGCAAGCGTGGGGAAGCAGACGTATTCGTCGCGCCAATCCATGGCTTTCGCGCCAAAGATGTCGCGCACCCAGCGCCCGCCAGCAAAATGCCCGAGCCAGAGATCGCGCATGGGCACATGAGCCACGACCCCGCAATTGGGCCCATTGGAGGGCCAGCCGAGGGGCATGGCGGCTGCGGGCGCTACGGCGAGGGTGGCGAAGGCGAGCGCGATCAGACTTTTGCGTGTGTTGAGGCTCATGGCGGCGTCCCCGGTGGTCCCGATGCGGGATAACGGCGAAGCTGGATCGGGGTTCCTGCGGGGAATGGGGTGGCCGGAACCGCTGCCTGTTGCGGTCCCGGCCCAGCCGGGTCAGTCAGAGGGGACCTCGACGGCTGTTCTGGAAATCTGCGGGCGCTGGTGGTCGCCACTGATTCCCATTGTGGCAGTCTTCCGCTGCGGCACAAGCAAATTCAGTGGGAAAGAGTGACGCAGCGCCTGGGGAGGGGGGTATTGACGAAGGCACGGGGCGTCATTAGCGTTATATAGTTGAACTACATAATGGCTCGCCCGTGACCATCGAAGCCTCCATTTCCCTCAAGAGCGAGACCTCGCCCTCCATTGGGCGCGAGCGCATCAAGCTGTTGCAGGCGGTGGCGCGGGAGGGGAGCATCACGGCGGGGGCGAAGGCCATGGGCCTCAGCTACAAGGCCGCCTGGGATGCGCTGGACGCCATGGCCAATCTGTTCGGCCAACCCCTGCTCGTCACCCGCGCAGGCGGGGCGAGCGGTGGGGGCGCGGTCCTCACCCCCACGGGCCTCAAGGTGATCGAGGCCTTCGCCCGCATGGAGGCGGAGATGGCGCGAGTGGTGCGCCTGCTGGAGCCCGATCTGGCGGGCAGCGGCGTGTCACCCCTCAACCTCATGGCGGGATTTCTCATGAAGACAAGCGCGCGCAACGCCCTGCGGGGGGTCGTGACCCATATCGAGGCCGACCAGCTGCAGGCGGAGGTGGCGGTTCAGGTGTCGCAGGACACGGTCATCTACGCCCATGTCACCAACGCCAGCCTGCGCGAGCTCGGCCTCTGCGTGGGGCGCGAGGCCATCGTCCTGATCAAGGCGCCCTTCGTGATGGTGGCGCTGGATGAGCCGGGCCTGAAGGTCTCCGCCCGCAACGCCATCGCGGGGGTGGCGCTGCGCTGCGAGACATCGCCCCTGAGCGCGGAAGTCATCATCGACATCGGCGATGGCAAGACCCTCGCCGCCCATATCACCGCCCATAGCGCGCAGGCCCTGAAGATTGAACCGGGGGTGCGCCTGCGGGCGCTCTTCGATTCCGCCCATGTCATTCTGGCGATTGATTGAGGGGCCATGATGCGCATTTTCGCCCTGGCCTTGACCCTGACCCTCGTCGCCCTGCCCGCACGGGCGGGCTCCACCCATGTGGCGGCGGCCGCCAATTTCACGCAGGCCGCGCAGGAAATCGCGCGCGCCTTCAAGGCGGCCAGCGGCCATGATGTCGTGCTGAGCTTCGGCGCCTCGGGGGCGCTTTATGCGCAGATCACGCAAGGAGCCCCCTATGAGGTGCTGCTCTCGGCCGATGAGGAGCGGCCGCAGCAGGCTGTGACGGCGGGCCTCGCTTTGGGCGAGACGCGCTTCACCTACGCCATCGGCAGGCTCGCCCTGTGGAGCCGGGATGGGCGCGCCGCGCAGGGCGAGGCTGCGCTGCGGGCGGGCGGGCCCGGCAAGATCGCCATCGCCAATCCGGCCTCCGCCCCCTATGGCGGCGCGGCCATCGAGACCCTGAAAGCGCTGAAACTTTACGATGACCTCTCGCCCCGCCTGGTGCAGGGCGCCAGCATCGCCCAGACCTTCCAGTTCGCGGAAACCGGCAATGCGGAGCTGGCCTTCGTCGCCCTGTCGCAGGTGATTGATCGCAGCGATGGGAGCCGCTGGCTGGTTCCAGCCTCCCTCTATAAGCCCATTCGGCAGGACGCGGCGCTGCTCAAGTCCGGCGCGGCGAATGAGGCCGCCCACGCCTTCCTCGCCTTTCTGAAGGGCCCGCAGGCCCGCGCCATCATCGAGCGTTACGGCTATGAGGCGGGGGTGGCGAACTGACATGTTCGGCCTCTCCCCCGACATATGGCGCCCCATCATCCTCACCCTGGAGCTGGCGAGCCTGACCACCGCGATCCTGCTGATCGTGGCCACGCCCGTCGCCTGGTGGCTGGCGCGCTCGCGCAGTTGGTGGGCGCAGATCGTCGCCGCCGTGGTCGCCCTGCCGCTGGTGCTGCCGCCGACGGTGCTGGGTTTCTATCTGCTGGTCATGCTTGGCCCCGATGGCCCCGGCGGCGCCATCGCCGCGCTCTGGGGCGCGCGCACTCTTGCCTTCTCCTTCGCGGGCCTCGTGATTGGCTCTGTGCTCTATTCCCTGCCCTTCGTGGTGCAGCCCATCCGCAACGCCTTCGCGGCCATGGGGGATCGGCCCATGGAGGCGGCGGCGACACTGCGGGCCTCGCCCTGGCGGGCCTTCTGGTGCGTGGCGGTTCCGCTGGCCCGGCCCGGTTTCCTCACCGGCGCGATTCTGGGCTTCGCCCATACGGTGGGGGAATTTGGCGTGGTGCTGATGATCGGCGGCAATATTCCCGGGGTCACCAAGGTCCTGTCGGTGGCGATCTTCGATTTTGTCGAGACCTCAAGGTGGCCCGAGGCCCATGCGCTGGCGGCTGGCATGGTGGTCTTCTCCTTCGTGGTGATCCTCGCCATGAGCTTTGTGGAGAAGCGCATGGGAAGGCTCGCACCATGAGCGACGCCGCCATCTCGATCCGCCTGCGTGATCAACGCGGCTCCTTCACCCTCGACGCTGCTTTCGAGGCGCCGGGGCGGGGCGTCACCGCCATCTTCGGACCCTCCGGGAGCGGCAAGACCACGGTTTTGCGCTGCATCGCGGGGCTGCACCGGGCGGCTCAAGGCCATGTGGCGATCAAGGGGGATGTCTGGCAGGACGGCGCCAGCTTCCGCCCGGTTCATCAAAGGCCCATCGGCTATGTGTTTCAGGAGGCGAGCCTCTTTTCCCATCTGAACGTGCGGGGCAATCTGCTTTTCGGCGCCCGCGCCGCCACCGGCGAGCCGCTACTGGGCTTTGACGAAGCCGTGGCCCTGCTTGGCCTTTCGCCGCTTCTGGACCGCGCGCCCCTCACCCTGTCAGGGGGGGAGCGCCAGCGGGTCGCCATCGGCCGGGCGCTGCTGTCGCGCCCGCGTCTGCTGCTCATGGACGAGCCCCTCTCGGCCCTCGACCGGGCGGCGCGCGAGGAGATCCTGCCCTTTCTGGAGCAGCTCCACGAGCGCCTGTCCCTGCCGGTTCTCTATGTGACCCATGACATGGCCGAGGTGGAGCGCCTCGCCGACCAGATCATCCTGATGGCGAAGGGGCGCGTGATCGGCGCAGGGCCGCTGGCGCAGATGCAGAGCGATCCCGCCCTGCCGCTCATGGGCGCGCGGGATGCGGCGGTCAGCCTGGAAGGGGAGGTGATCGCCTGCGACGCCGCCTATGGGCTGGCGACGCTGGCGGTGGCCGGGGGCGTCTTTCTCGTACCCGCGCTCAAGGCGCAGGTGGGCGAGCGCAGGCGGCTGCGGATTCTCGCGGGGGATGTGAGTCTGGCGCTGGCGACGCCCAAGGACAGCACCATCGTGAATATCCTGCCCGCACGGATTCTCGACGCGCGGCGAAGCGGCGATCATCAGATGACCGCCGTGCTGGGGCTGGGGGAAAATGGCGCAGGCGCCCATCTGCTGGCGCGCGTCACGCGCCGGTCATGGGACCAGTTAGGCTTGGCGCCGGGCCTTGTCGTTCATGCGCAGGTGAAGGGCGCGGCGCTCACGCCACGTCATGACAGCTCATCCTGAGCGCCTGCGGTCTCATGACCTTCGGATTCGCGGATGAGCGGTTCCTGCGAATCGTTCACCGCGATGGTCAGATTGGCGAATTTGGCGGAGAGACGATCAGCCTCGGCCTGAGCCTCGGCGCGCGTATCAAAGCTGCTCTTGATCTGGCGGTCGACGGAAACGACGAAGCGGGCGTATTGCCCACGCTTGACCGGGCGGCGATCAGCGGCCGCTTTTCCATGATCACTGTCGGACATGTAAGGATTCCTCTTCGAGCCGGAGCGGCTCAGGCTGTTTCTTCAGCCACTGCCTCGGGCATGGGCTTCTTCACGCGCCAGAGTTGGTAGCCATCGGACTGGATGCCCGCCTCGATCTTGGCGCGCGGCAGGCCGTGGGGCGGGGCGCGCTTGGCGGAGACCAAGCCGACCACGCGCCAGGGCGCGAAGTTCTTGGGCAATTTCGCGCCAGCGCCATCACCCGCGAAGGCGCCGATGCCGGGCTTGCTTTCCGACTTGAAGATGTAAAGGCGCATAAGTCGTTCTCCTCGCAACGGGGTTTCGAAAGTCTCCCGACGGCGGCGCGACCGCATCAGATGGTCGCATCTGGGGAAACTCTGAAGGCGCCGGCTTGCTCAAGCTGGGCGGAGACGAAGGATCTGGCCAAATACCGATGTTCTTCATGTGGCCCTTTTGGCCTGAAATACAAGGAGATTCGCTAAATTAGGTGATTTTGTCGGCCACGCTTGTTTTTGACCAAGGCCCTCCCATATCTCATTCAGGCCCCGAAAACTGGGCGTGATTCCACCCCATCCGCCGCGCGACCACGGATGTACTGGCGCTGAGGCCTTGGGGTGAGAACGCAGGAAAGCCGCCTCGGGGGAGAACCCTGAGGGCGGCTTTTTCTGTGGCTGCTTAGGCGATTAAGGCCAGCGCACCGTCGGCGGCATGGAGGAGAGGATCGAATCCACATTGCCTCCGGTCTTCAGGCCGAAGATCGTGCCGCGGTCATAGAGCAGATTGAACTCCACATAGCGCCCGCGCCGCACTTGTTGCTCCTCCCGGTCCGCCTGCGTCCATGGGGTCGCCATATTGGCGCGCATGATGTCCGCATAGAGGCTCACGAAGGTGTCGCCGACATCGCGGGTGAAGGCGAAGTCCGCCTCCCAGCCGGAATTGTCAGGATCGCCGCCGCTGTTCAGATAATCATAAAAGATGCCGCCGATGCCGCGCGGTTCGTTGCGGTGCTTCAGGAAGAAATAGTCGTCGCACCAGTCCTTGTATTTGTCATAGGGCGCGATGGCCGAATGGCGCTCGCAGGCGCCGCGCATGGCGGCGTGGAAGGCCACCGAATCCGCATCTTCCTGCGTGCGACGACGCACCAGAACAGGGGTGAGATCGGCGCCGCCGCCAAACCAGGCTTTCGAGGTCACCACGAAGCGCGTGTTCATGTGAACGGTCGGCGCGTTGGGATTCCATGGGTGAGCGATGACCGAGATGCCCGAGGCCCAGAAACGGGGATCCACATCGGCGCCGGGAATCTGCTTGGCGAATTCGGGCGCGAAGGTTCCAAAGACCGTGGAGGTATGCACGCCCATCTTCTCGAAGACGCGGCCATGCAGGATGCCCATGCGCCCGCCCCCGCCCGGCTCGCCGGTGTGATCGGTGCGCGACCAGGGCGAGAGCTCGAAGCGTCCGGGCTCGCGCGCGGCCTCATTGAAGGGGCCGGGGGATTCCTGCTCAAGGGTCTCCATCGCCGCGATGAGTTTCAGTTGCAGGGCTTCGAACCAGTCCCGCGCGCGCTGCTTTTCTTCCGCAAAATCTTTCATGGGTCCCTCACATGCTCCGCTGCGCCGCCTCAGGCACCGCGCACCCGCCGCAACAATTGCTCGACATGGGCTATGGGGGTTTCGGGCAGGATTCCATGACCTAGATTAAAAATATGCGGGCGCCCCTGAAACGCGCTGAGGATGCGGTCAGCCCCTTCATCGAGCCCGCGTCCGCCGGTCAATATGGCGATGGGGTCAAGATTGCCTTGCAGGGTCACGCTGGCGGGCAGGGTCGCGGCCGCCCAATCGGGATCCACATTGGTGTCGAGGCCGATGCCGCGCAGGCCCGGCATTTCAGCGAATTGATGCAGATGCGAGGTGCCGCCGCGCGGGAAGGCGATGATCCGCGCATGGGGTTCGGCGGCGCGCACCTTCTCCACCATGGCGCGCACGGGGGCGAGGCACCAGCGCTCGAACTCCGCCACGGGCAAGACGCCCGACCAACTGTCGAAGATCTGCACCGCCTGGGCGCCTGCGCGAAGCTGGCGCACCAGATAGTCGGAGGAGACATCCACCAGCCGGTTGATGATGGCCTGGAAGAGCTCGGGCTGCTCATAGGCGAAGCGACGGGTCGGCGCCTGATCGGGCGTGCCGCGTCCCGCGATCATGTAGGTGGCGACCGTCCAGGGGGCGCCGCAGAAGCCGATCAGCGCGGTCTCGGAGGGCAGCGCGGCGCGCACGAGGCCTACGGTCTCAAGCACATTCCCGATGCGGTCCATATCGAGATCCATGCGCAGGGCGTCGAAGTCGGCCCGGGTCGCGATGGGGGTGAGGCGCGGGCCCTCGCCGGTCTCGAAGCCCACCTTCTGGCCAAGCGCATCGGGGATCACGAGGATGTCGCTGAACAGGATGGCCGCGTCAAAGCCAAAGCGCCGGATGGGCTGGAGGGTCGCTTCCACCGCCAGTTTCGGCGTGTAGCAGAAGTGCAGGAAGGATTGGGCCTCCGCACGGATCTGCCGATATTCCGGCAGATAGCGGCCAGCCTGCCGCATGAGCCACATGGGCGGAACGCTCTGGGCGGCGCCATCCAGCGTGGCGAGAAACTTGTTCGGTGCGGATGTGGTCATGAAAGCGTCTGACTCTTCAACTGCGAGGACTTTCGAAGGACCCCGCCCGGCGCTCGCGTCGCGAGCAGACGTGATCCTCCCATGATTATGACAAGATTCGTTGACAATTTGGGGCCTTGTCAAGGCATTTGTGTAAATTACTGGTGACACCTGTTCTGGACAGGTGTATTTACATAAGCGGGAAGCGCCACGATCCACAACCGCCCTCGACTGGAGGGCGTGGGGAGAGGGGCCGCTTTTCCGCCCCTTGACCTCGGTCCGGCCCGTGACCCCGGCTTGAAAGCGATTGCGCTCATGGCTCTGCCCTTTCCCTTTTCCGCCATCGTCGGCCAAGACGATATGAAGCTCTCCTTCATGATCGCCGCCGTCGATCCTTCGGTCGGCGGCGTTCTGGTGTTTGGCGACCGGGGCACGGGCAAATCCACGGCGGTGCGGGCGCTGGCGGCGCTGCTGCCCAAGATTTCGGTGGTCTGCGGCTGCGTCTACAACTGCGATCCCGGCAAGCCCGAGCGCCTTTGCGAGGCCTGTCAGGAGCTCAAGGCCAAGGGCAAGCTGAAAACCGCGACCTCCCCCGTTCCCGTGGTCGATCTGCCCCTGGGCGCGACCGAGGACCGGGTCGTGGGCGCCCTGAATCTGGAACGCGCCCTGTCCATGGGCGAAAAGGCCTTCGAGCCGGGTCTGCTGGCGCGCGCCAACCGGGGCTTCCTCTATATCGACGAGGCCAATCTGCTGGAGGACCATCTGGTGGACCTGCTGCTGGATGTGGCGGCCTCCGGCGAGAATGTCATCGAACGGGAGGGCCTGAGCGTGCGCCATCCCGCCCGCTTCGTGCTGATCGGCAGCGGCAACCCGGAAGAAGGCGAGCTGCGCCCCCAATTGCTCGACCGTTTCGGCCTCGCCGTGGATGTGAAGACCCCCACGGATATCCCCACCCGCATCGAGGTGGTGAAACGCCGCGAGGCCTTCGAGCGCGATCCCGAAGCTTTCACCAAAAAATGGAGCGCCGAGGAGCGCAAGCTGCAACGCAAGATCCTCTCCGCCCGCGAGGCCCTTGGCACCATCGTGACCCCCGACGCCGCGCTGGAGAGCGCCGCCCGGCTCTGTCTGGCGCTGGGCACCGATGGGCTGCGCGGGGAGCTGACCCTGATCCGCGCCGCCCGGGCGCTGGCCTGCCTTGAAGGCGACGCCCGCGTGAGCGACGCCCATCTGCGCCGGGTGGCGCCCTTCGCGCTCAGCCACCGTCTGCGCCGCAACCCGCTGGACGATGCGGGCTCGACCGTGCGCGTGGAGCGCGCCGTCAGCGAGCTTTTCGCCGCATGACCCGCCCGCGCGAGCAGGACGCGGCCCAGGAAGCCGCTTGGGCCTTCGCCAGTCAGGCGGCCGCCCTGTTCGCCGTCGATCCCCGGCTGGGCGGCGTGGCGCTTCACGCGGCGGCTGGACCTGTCCGCGACGCCTGGATGGATCTGCTGCGCAGCCTCGCGCCGCCAAAGGCGCCCTTTCGCCGCGCGCCCCTGAGCATTGGCGACGAGCGCCTGCTGGGCGGGCTCGATCTGCCCGCGACGCTCCGCGCCGGACGGCCCGTGGCCCAGACCGGCCTGATGGCCGAAGCCCATGGGGGCTATCTGGTGCTGGCCATGGCCGAGCGCCTCACCACGGGAACCGCCGCCCGCATCGCCAGCGCCCTCGACAGTGGCGAGGTCAGCGCCGAGCGCGAGGGCCTTTCCCTGCGCGCCCCCGCCCGCTTTGGCGTCGTTGCGCTGGATGAGGGCCAGGGCGATGACGAGCGCCCGCCTGCGGCCCTGCTCGACCGCCTCGCCTTTCATCTCGATTTGAATGAAATCGGCCACGGCTGCGCCCGCAAACAATTCGTCACCGAGAATGTCGTCGCCGACGCCCGCGACCGTCTCGCGGGCGTGCAAGTCGATGACAAGGCCATCGAGGCGCTGGTGACTGTCGCGGCGCGGCTGGGGGTCGAGTCCCTGCGGGCGATTTCGCTGGCGCTGCGCGCAGCCTGCGCCGCCTGCGCCCTGCGCGGCGCCCAGGCTCTGGAGGAAGAGGACATCATGAGCGCCGCGCGCTTCGTGCTCGCGCCCCGCGCCACCATGTTCCCGACCAGCGAACCGGCGCCGGAAGAAGATGAACCAGACGAATCCGAATCAAAGCCCGAGGACGAGCAAGATCGCCAGCCCCCGGAGACCCCGCCCGACAATAACCAGCCGCAGGACAATCAGGATCTGCCTGATCTGACCGATCTCGTGCTGGCGGCGGCTCTGGCGGCCATTCCCCCGGGCCTGCTGGCGCAGCTTCAGGCCGGGCGGGCCATGCGGGTCAAATCCGAGCGAGGCGGCAAGTCAGGCGCCCATGCGCCAGCGGGCAAGCGCGGGCGGCCCATCGGCGCCCGGCAGGGCCAGTTGCGCGAGGGGCGCCTCGGCCTCGTCGATACGCTGCGCGCCGCCGCGCCCTGGCAGCGGATGCGGCGCAAGGGGCTGGAGGACGAGGCCGCGCGGCGCGTGGTGGTTCATCCCGAAGACTTCCGCATCAAGCGTTTCAAGCAGCGCCGGGAGACCTCGGCCATTTTCGTGGTGGACGCCTCGGGCTCCTCGGCCATGCAGCGCCTCGCGGAGGTCAAGGGCGCCATCGAACTGCTGCTGGTGGATTGCTATGCAAGGCGCGACAGCGTGGCGCTGGTGGCCTTTCGCGGCAAGAGCGCCGAGGTCGTCCTGCCGCCCACCCGCTCCCTCGCCCGGGCCAAGCGCGTGCTGGCGGGCCTGCCCGGCGGCGGCGGCACCCCCATCGCGGCGGGCATCGAGACGGCGCTGGCTCTCGCCGACACCGTGCGCCGCAAGGGGCAGACGCCCCTCGTGGTGCTGATGACCGATGGCCGCGCCAATGTGGGCCGCACTGGCGCTCCGGGTCGGGCTGCAGCCTTCGAGGACGCCATGCAGGCGGGTCGGCAGGTCCGCGCGGCGGGCATCGCGACCCTCGCCATCGACACCGCGCCGACTTTGGGGCCTGCAGGGACCGCGCCGACCGCGAAACTCGGCGAGGCCATGAACGCGCGCTATATCAGGCTGCCCTACGCCAACGCCGCGCTGGTCTCTCAAGCCGTGCGGGCGGCTGCGCCCAGTCCATGACCGCTGATCGGCGCAGGCCGCCGCCATCGCGGGACGGTCGCCTCACGCTGGCGCGCGACGGGCGGGACTGGCCGAATACGGATGCAAGCCAGATGGTCGAAGCTGGCGGCCTGCGCTGGCATGTGCAGCGCATGGGCGCGGGGCCAAGAATGCTGCTGGTCCATGGGACCGGGGCCTCCACCCATTCCTGGCGGGCCTTGGCGCCCTTGCTGGCTGAGCGATTCGACATTCTCGCGCCCGACCTGCCCGGCCACGGCTTCAGCGACTCGCTACGATCGGGCGTCGCTTCTCTTCCCGCCATGAGCAAGGCGGTGCATCAACTGCTGGGCGCGCTCGATTTCCAGCCCGACATCGTCGTGGGCCATTCCGCAGGCGCGGCCATCCTCGCCCGCATGTGCCTTGAGGGGATGATCACGCCCAAACTGCTGGTCAGCCTTAACGGCGCCTTCCTGCCCTTCGAGGGGCTGGCGGGACATCTGTTTCCGCCGATGGCGCGACTGCTGTTCCTCAATCCCATCGCGCCGCGCCTCTTCTCCTGGTCCGCCGACAAAACCGCCGTGAGCCGCCTCCTGCGCGGCATGGGCTCGGTGATCGAGCCTGCGGGGATCGACCAATATGTGCGCCTTTTCAGCAACAAGACCCATGTGGAGGGGGTGCTGGCCATGCTGGCGAATTGGGATCTCGTCCCGCTCCAGCGCGACCTCGCAAAACTGAAGACGCCGCTCGCCCTGATCGTCGCCGCCCAGGACAGGGCCGTGCCGCCTGAAACCGCACGTCAGATCCAGGCCAAGCTGCCGGGCGCGCGCATCGAGCGCCTGCGGGGCCTCGGTCACCTCGCCCACGAAGAGGACCCCGCATTGTTGGCGGAACTCATCGGCAGGCTGGCTGACGATGCGGGATTGCCGCCTCCAAATCCGCAGAATGGCTCTTGATCAATCTAAATTGACAATGTTACTGTCAGTCTATGTTGACACTCGACCGTCCAAAGAGGCCCCTCGCCCCCGCGCCCAAGCGACCCCATGCGGTCGTCATTGGCAGCGGCTTTGGCGGGTTGTCCGCGGCGGTGCGACTGGGCGCGCGCGGCTACCGGGTCACGGTGCTGGAAAAGCTCGACGCCCCCGGCGGGCGCGCCTATGTGCACAAACAGGACGGCTTCATCTTCGACGCCGGGCCGACCATCATCACCGCGCCGTTCCTCTTCGAAGAACTATGGAGCCTGTGCGGACAGCGCATGGCGGATCACATCGATCTGCGGCCCATGGATCCCTTCTATCGCATCCGCTTTCATGACGGCGAAAGCTTCGACTACAACGGCGATGTCGAGGCCATGCGCAAAGAGGTCGCCCGCTTCAATCCCGACGATGTCGAGGGCTACATGCGCTTTATGCGCATGAGCGAGGAGATCTACCGCATCGGCTTCGAGCGCCTGGGCGACCAGCCCTTCAGCACTGTGATGGATATGGCGCGCATCGCCGGCGACATCATCAAGCTAAAAGGTTATCGCAGCGTCTATGGCCTCGTCAGCACCTTCATGCGCGATGAACGGTTGCGCACCATCTTCAGCTTCCATCCCCTGCTGATCGGCGGCAATCCCTTCGGCGCCACGGCCATCTATTGCCTGATCGCCTATCTGGAAAAGGCCCACGGCGTCCATTTCGCCATGGGCGGGACCGGCAAGCTGGTCGAGGGACTCGTGCGGCTCATCGAGGGCCAGCGCGGCGAGGTGCGTTGCAACACCACCGTCGAATCCATCATCGTGAACGAAGGAATGGCGCGCGGGGTGCGTCTGGCCACGGGCACGGAAATCGCCGCCGACGTCGTGGTGTCCAATGCGGATTCCGCCTGGACCTATCGCCATCTGCTGCCGGAATCCGCGCGCAAGCGGTGGACGAACCGCAAGGTGGAGAAATCTCGCTATTCCATGGGACTTTTCGTCTGGTACTTCGGCGTCAATCGCAAATATGACGACGTGCTCCATCACACGATCATGATGGGGCCGCGCTATCGCGAATTGCTGCACGACATCTTCACCAACAAGATTCTGGCCGAAGATTTCAGCCTCTATCTGCATCGCCCAACCGCCACCGATCCCTCGCTGGCGCCGGAGGGCTGCGACACCTTCTATGTGCTCTCCCCCGTGCCGAATCTTGAAGGCAGACAGGACTGGCGCCGGGAGGGGGAGCGCTATCGCAAGGCCATCGAGCGGCTGCTGGAAAACACGGTGCTGCCGGGGCTGAGCAAGGCCATCGTCACCTCGCGCATCACCACGCCGCAGGATTTTCAGGACAACCTGAACGCCTATCGCGGCGCAGGTTTCGGCCTTGAACCTGTGTTGACGCAAAGCGCCTGGTTCCGTCCCCATAATCTCAGCGAAGATGTGCGCAATCTTTATCTGGTTGGCGCCGGCACCCATCCGGGCGCTGGCCTGCCGGGCGTTCTTTCCTCCGCGCGTGTGCTCGACAAGGTGGTTCCAGATGTCTCAGTCTTCGCCTGACGTCACGCCCACAGAACCGGGCGATTACGCCCAGTGCCGCGAGGCGATTCGTCACGGTTCAAAAACCTTTTTCGCAGCATCCATGGTTCTGCCCGCTGCGGTGCGCGAACCCGCCTATGGTCTCTACGCCTTCTGCCGCCTCTCCGACGATGCAGTGGATCTTGATGGCGGCAGCCCGCAGGCGGTGGACCGCCTGCACGAGCGCCTCGACCGGGTCTGTCAGGGACGCCCGCTTCCCGTGGCCGCTGATCGCGCCATGGCGGACCTGATGCGCCGCTACGCCATTCCCCGCGCCGTGCCGGACGCGCTGCTGGAGGGCCTGGCCTGGGACACGCAGGACAGGCGCTATGAGACCATCGAAGACTTGTTCGACTACGCTGCGCGTGTGGCGGGCACGGTCGGGGTGATGATGACGCTGCTCATGGGCGTGCGCTCACCCGATGCGCTGGCGCGCGCCTGCGATCTGGGCGTGGCCATGCAACTCACCAATATAGCCCGCGATGTGGGCGAAGACGCGCGCAATGGCCGCCTCTATCTGCCCCGCACATGGATGCGCGAAGCGGGCCTCGATCCCGATAGCTTCGTCACCAATCCCGTAATGTCCGAAGAACTGAAGAGCGTCATCGCACGCCTGCTGGCGGTGGCGGATGATCTTTATGCGCGGGCGCGTTCTGGCGTCGCCTATCTGCCGCTGGCCTGCCGTCCCGCCATTCTCGCCGCTGGCCTGATCTATGCGGAGATCGGACGGGCGCTCGAAGCCCTGTCCCATGACTCCATCAGCCATCGCGCCCATGTGCCGACCTCGCGCAAGGTGCAATTGCTGACGAAGGCCGTAGCGGCGACGCCATGGCTTTCGCGCGGAACGGTCCGCGAGCCCTTGCAGGCGGTCGCCTTCCTCATCGAAGCCGTGAAGCAGACGCCTGCCCCTGTGGCGGCGAAAGCGGTTCCGCAACCACGCCCCTTCGTGAATGTAGGGCCGCAATTCATCCGTGTGCTCGACATTTTCGAACGGCTCGAACGCGCGGAGCAGATGAGCAAATCGCGGTGAATCCCGATAACTACGGGCTCATCGAGCTGGTGTTATCCTTCGGCGGGATTCTGGCGATCTTGTTCTGGCAGTTGTATTCCGTGAGGCGATCCATAAGTGAGGACGGGCGGAAAAAGGACGCTGCGGATCAATAGTCCCTCGCCCATATTCTCTCGATGAACGGCGAAAGCTATCGACTCGTCCTCATGCGGCGTCGGCTGACTGCGTGATCGTCAAGCCCGACATGACCACGGTCTGGCGCGTGTAACGGGCGTCGGTGAGATTATCGACAATGAAGGCGGCGAGATCGATGCGGCTGATCGTCCGCTTGCGCCGCTCGCCTTTTGTGCTGGCCAGCCAGCGTCCGGTCGCGGCGCCGTCGGTGAGGCCCACCGGTTGCACCAGGGTCCAGTCGAGGCCGGACGCCTTGACCAGCATTTCCTGCCGCTCCTTGTCGTCCATCTGCTCGCGAAGGCGCAGCCAGCGGAAGATGCGTTTATGCATCGGCGGCAACAACTTTCGGGTGTCGCCGACGCCGTAGCTGGTGACGCAAACCAGCCGCTGCACCGAGGCCGCTTGCGCTGCGGCGATGACATTGGCGGTTCCGATCTCACAGATGTTCGGCGGCGTGATGCGCTTCATTCCCACCGCCAGCGCAAACGGGTTCCGGGAATCGCCCAAGGCCACCACAATCGCGTCATGACCGACCACCGCGCGAGCCACGGCGTCAGCATCGGTCGCATCGCCAACGATCACGGCGATATCCTCGCGCTCAGGGAGCTTCGACGCATCGCGTGCGAAGGCGGTCACCTGATGGCCTCTGGTCAGCAATGTCAGCGCAACCGCGCGTCCCACTCTGCCGGTCGACCCGAATACAATGACCTTCAAAACATGCTCCTGATGCCCAGCCGTCCCGCCCTTGCTCAATTCGGCTCTTGTGAGCGCAGAAACGCTTCGCGACGCCGGTAAAAAAGATAATCGAATTCAGGATAACTGTAAATTAGCGCAAAGGCAGTGGCGATCAGGGCTCCATGCGATGCTTACCCGTCCCTCCATATCATCCGCTGCATGCCCCGCCCGAAGAATGATTGCATGACGCAATTGTCAGGAAATCCTGATTTTGGCGCAACATAGCGTTACTCTGAGATCCGGTCTAACGAGCGATTTCGTTGACGGACGCCGACCTTGGCTTTATTCTAAATCATTGAGCCTTGTCTTGCTGGGAGCATGTGTGGCGGACAGTGGCGCAGCGCCCTTGGGGCGCTGGAATTCTTTCGTCAAGCGCACCTGATGGACGTGGACCATGTACGAATTTTTCAAGGCCCTCCACATCTTCGGATTGATCTTGATGGCGGGGAACGTCACCGTAACCGCCTTCTGGAAGGTGTTCGCCGACCGCACCTGCAAGACGCAGATCATCGGCTTTGCGCAGTGGCTTGTCACCGTAACCGATTTTACGTTCACCCTGACCGGCGGCTTTCTGATGGTGATCGGCGGCTATGGCGCCGCGCTGGTGGGCGGCTTATCGCTTTTCGAGACGCCCTGGCTTGTTCTCGGCCAGCTCATGCTCCTTGTGTCCGGCGGCATCTGGCTACTTATTCTGGTTCCGATCCAGATCAGACAGGCGCGCTATGCGCGCGATTTCGCGATCATCGGCGACGTGCCGGAAATCTATAAAAAAGACAGCCGCACCTGGCTGGTCTGGGGGCTGATTTCGACGGTGCCGCTAACGCTGGGCATGTATTCCATGGTGTTCAAGCCCTACTTCTAAGACGCGCGTTTCAAGGACAGGCTCGAAGGGGCGGACCATGGATGAATTCTTTGCAGGCGGGCGCGCCATCATGGTGGTCCTCTCCCTGATCGTCATGGAGGCGATCCTGCTGATGGTGCTGTGGCGGATGCGCCTGTGCCCCTTGCCGCCACGCGCAACCCTGCTGATCCTCGCCCCCGGCACCTCCTTGCTGCTGGCCGCGCTCGCCGCCCTCTCCGGCGCCTCCTGGATGGTGGTGTCGTCGCTCTTCTTCGTTGCGCTGGTCATCCACTTGATCGACCTGCGTCAACGCTGGCGAGAACGCGCTCGCCTGAACGCGCCGCCCGGCTCAAACGTCAATTAATTCTATGAACGCGTGAGCCTGTCAGGTCGATGTCGCTTCTGCGCGAGAGCGGATCGTGATCGACGCGCGATGCGGCGCTCCAACTTGCTCCGTAATCTGGGGCCGTCTATTGTTCGCCTGTTGGAGCGCAGAGGACGATGGGCTGGTCAAAAGTCGATATTCCGTCGCAACGAGGACGGCTCGCCATCGTCACCGGGGCGACCGGCGGGCTCGGCTACGAGACGGCTCTGGCGCTGGCGGCTGCGGGCGCCGAGGTGGTGCTGGCGGGCCGCAACGAGACCAGAGGCGCCAATGCTCTGGAGCGCCTGCGGGCCGCCCATCCCGACGCAACGGTTCGTTTCGAGCAACTCGATCTCGCGTCGCTCGCATCGGTCGCGGACTTTGCGGATAAACTGCTTGCCGCAGGGCGCGGGATCGATCTGCTGGTCAATAACGCCGGCGTTATGGCGCTGCCTCAACGGCGCGAGACCATCGATGGATTCGAGCTGCATTTCGCCACCAACTATCTCGGCCATTTCGCCCTGACGGCGCGCTTGCTGCCGCTCCTGCGGCGCGGGGGCGCGGCGCGCATCGTCAATGTCAGCAGCCTCGCTGCGACTTTGGAGTCAATTGATCTGGCGGACCTGCAATCGCAACGCTCCTATGTCCCATTTCGGACCTATGGCATGACCAAGCTGACGATGCTGATGTTCGCGCTCGAATTTCAGCGCCGCAGCGAGATCGTGGGCTGGGGGATCCAGGGGCTGGCCGCCCATCCCGGATTCGCCCGCACCGACATCATCAGCAATGGACCAGCTTCGTCCGGCTTGCGAGGCGCGCTGTGGCGCATGTCAAAATCCTTTCTGCTCCCGATGAGCCCGCCAGCTGGCCCGGCGGCCTTGCCGATCCTGTTCGCAGCGACCTCGCCTGACGCCAGAGGCGGCGGGTATTATGGACCAAGCTGGATCCTCGAAATCATCGGCCCACCTGGCGCGGCGAAGCTGCCCAAGCGGGCGCTCGACCACACAGCCGCCAGCCATCTCTGGGAGACATCGGAACGGCTGGCCGGTGTCCGTTTCACGTGAGGCGACGATGACGGTCGGGCTTTGTCCTGCGCGCATTCTGATCGTCTCCGACGCTTGGGCGCCGCAGATGAACGGCGTGGTTCGCACGCTCACCGCCGTCACCGCCGAACTTCGCGCGATGGGCCACACGGTCGAAGTGATCGGACCCGACCGTTTCAGGACCATGCCCTGCCCGACCTATCCGGAAATCCGGCTTGCGCTGCTGCCGGGGCGCCGACTGGCGGGCCTTATCGAGGCGTTCCAGCCCGACGCCCTGCATATCGCCACCGAAGGACCGCTCGGTCTTGCCGCGCGCGCCTGGGCCTGCCGCCGCAGCCTGCATTTCACCAGCGCCTACCACACGCGCTTCCCGGAATATGTCGCTGCGCGTCTTGGACTCATAGGCCGCAGCAGGATCACGCGGGCGATGATCTCCCGCTTTCTGAAATGGTTCCACGCCCCCAGTCAGGGCGTGATGGTCGCGACCGCAAGCATGCGGGAAGAACTCGCCATACGCGGCTTTGTCCGGCTGCGGGCGTGGCCGCGCGGCGTCGATCTATCGCTTTTCCATCCTGACCTGCGCCAGGCGCAGCCTGATTTCACAAACCTGCCGCGCCCGCTCTTCGCCTATATCGGCCGCGTCGCTGTGGAGAAGAATATCGCCGCATTTCTTGATCTCGATCTGCCCGGGACGAAACTCGTGGTCGGCGGCGGCCCGCAACTGCGAGCGCTGGAACGCGCCTATCCCGGAGGCCGTTTCGTGGGGCCGAGGTTTGGGCGGGACCTCGCGCGGGCCTTCGCCAGCGCCGACGTGCTGGTGTTTCCAAGCCTGACGGACACCTTTGGTCTGGTGGTGATTGAGGCGCTGGCGAGCGGGGTCCCGGTGGCTGCCTTTCCGGTGACGGGTCCGCGCGACATCCTGAGGGGCGTCGACGGCGTCGTGGGCGTGACCGACCCCGATCTGCGCATGGCCTGCATGCGGGCCCTGACGCTCGACCGCGCCGCCTGCCGGGCCTATGCGGAATCGTTCACCTGGCGGGCCAGCGCCGAGGCCTTCCTCGCCAATCTCGTCCCGATCTATGGAGCGGCCAGCCTGACGCTTCAGGGCGTTCAGGTCGAGGCCGCCGCGAAGGCTTAGCCAGATCCGGGGGGCTGCGCGTGCAGATCGTCAGCACGGCCAAATCCTACCATCGCGGTATGCGAAAGGGCAGCATGCACCTGACGATGGGATTTGCGAAACGGTTCAGTGACAGGCTCTCATGCACGCTGGCCACGCGCTCGCCGAATAATGTCGTATCGAGCAGGGTGCGCGAATAAAAGGGCGTGTCTTCGTAGCCTCGCGCAATGGTCGCCACGCCGTCATCAGAGCGCGTTGTGCGCGCCACGCGCCAGCCCGTGCGGGGCAAAGGGGCAAGCGGCGGCGGCGGCGCCTGTTCGAAGTCGCCATTATGATCGAAGCGCAGGGCCATGGAGAGCGGATCGCCCGTGCGGGGATTGGCGTCATAAAGCACGGTTGACCCCGTGCTTAACGCTGCGCGCGACCAGGTCCAATCTGAAAAACCGTTCTCCAATGGCTCATCGCCCGCGTTCATATCGAAATAGCCATCGCCGCTCCAGCGCAGGCCCGGCTGGGAGAAGGCGACGGTCACATGGGCTGAAGGCGCGATGGGGCGCCAGATATGCTGGCCCTGATTCGACAGGTTAAAGACATGGGTGTTGAAGCCGATCGGCTCGACCCGCACCACGCCGCTCATCGGTTTGAAGAAGGGCGCCGAGAGTTCGTTGATACGGATCGTCAATACGCCGCCATCCCATGACAGGGCGCTGGGACCAATCGTCAGATTATCCGCATCGCGAGCAAGCGCCGCGCGTTTGCGCTCGGTCATCGCCCAGCGATTGACGCGCGGACCATAGATGCAGGCGTTCACCGAGCAGTGGTCGAGCGGATCCTTGCGTCCGGCCCAGGCGTACCAGGGGGAGAAGACGCTGCCGATGAAGGCGATGATGGCGATTCCATGTTGCCGGTCGTCGCTGAGCGCATCGACATACCACCAGGCGTAGCCGCCGGGCGGGACCACGCGGTCGAAGCGAGGTCCGTCATCACGCTCAAGGCCGCCTGCCGACCTGACAGCGCCGCCATCGGCACGCCCGGGCCCGGATGCACGCCCCCGCCCGCCAGATAGAGGCCCGGCAGACGGGTCCGCGCGCCCGGACGCGTGAATGAAGCCATCCAGCCGTTTTGCGCTGGTCCGTAGAGGGCCCCGCGGGACGCCGGGAACATCTGCGCGAAATCCGCTGGCGTCGTCATCACGCGCGCTCCTTCCAGCGGCGTCACTTTCAGTCCACAGCGATCCAGATGGCGAAAGGTCGTGTCTTCGCATGATTGCAGGTCCGAAGGCTTGAGTGGTGCGCCATCGCCATTGGCGGGCGCGTTGATGAGGCAGAACAGACGTTCGCTTTCCGGTTCTGCCCCCGGCTCTGGCGATCGCTCGCCACGATCCTGCGCGCAAACGTAGACCGTAGGCGCGCGCGGGACCCGTCCATGGATGAAAATATCATCGAACTCGGCCCTATAGGCGTCCGAAAAAAAGACGTTGTGGCGCAAAAGGGGAAAGCGCTGGATCTTGGCCTGCATGGACCATGTGATGGCGGAGAGGGAGCGCGCATTCCCAGGCTTCACGGCGACAGCGCCAGTGACGTCCGGTCCGAGCAGACCCGTGCTCAGCGCCGACAGATCGCCATTCATGATGACGGCGTCGGCCGCCAGGCGCTCTCCATCGGCCAACTCCACCCCGCTAGCGCGCCCGCCCTCGACGATGATGCGCGCTGCGCGACGGTTATAGAGGAAGGCCGCGCCACAGCGCTGCGCCATGGCGGCGAGCCCCTCGGCCAGTCGCTGCATGCCGCCTTCGACCAGCCAGACGCCCTCGCGCTCCACATGGGCCACCAGCATGAGGGTGGCGGGCGCCGCATAGGGTGAAGAGCCGCAATAGGTTGCGTAACGAGCGAAGAGTTGGCGCAGGCGCGGATCACGGAATGAGCCAGCCAGCGCATCGGCCAGCGTCGAATAGGGCGAGAGGCGCATCAGCTCGCCCAACCGCGAGAAGCCGATCCGGCGGGAGAGTTGAAACAGATTGGGGCGCGAGGCGCGAATAAAACTGTCCTTGAGCGTCGTGTAGATGCCCTGCGCTCGCGCCGCGAAGGCGCGATAGGCCTGCCCATCGCGCGCGCCGGAAAAGGCTGCGATCGCCGCGACGCTCTGGTCGAGATCAGTGAAGAGGTCGAGCCGGGCGCCATCGCTCCAGCCATGGCGGGCGAGGGTTCGGGTGGCCTGGCATTTGACGTGATCGTCAAGGGACAGGCCCACATCCTGCGCCAGTTCGTCGAAAACCCAGCGCATGGTGAAGACCGTGGGGCCGGAGTCGACGGGAATGCCCCCCGCCATAACCTCGCGTATCTTGCCGCCTGGCCGCGCCGCCGCTTCCACGACCGTCACCTCGACCCCCGCAGCGGCCAGACGCATGGCGGCGGTCAGTCCACCCACGCCCGCCCCTATGATCACAACATGGCGCATGCGCATCCGGTCGCCTCCTTGAGAAAAATGCGCGGAGCCCTCTTGCGTGTCAACATAAATTGACATTACATTTGACAATCAAAGATGACGAATGATGGGGTAGGACCATGCAGATCGCAGACCGCATCGAGCAAGCCCTCGCACAGGCCATCGCATCAGCGCAGGGCGCAGGCGCGCCGCCCCTGCTGGCCTCAGCCCTTCATTACGCGGTTTTCCCCAGCGGGCATCGCATCAGGCCCCAGCTTTGCCTGGCGGTGGCCATGGCTTGCGGGGATCAGGACCCCGCAGCGGCGGACGCTGCGGCGGCCGCCATCGAACTGCTGCACTGCGCCTCCCTCGTCCATGACGATCTGCCCTGTTTCGACGATGCGGACATGCGGCGCGGCAAGCCCTCGGTCCATGTGCAATATGGCGAGCCGCTGGCGGTTCTCACCGGAGACGCTCTCATTGTTCAAGCCTTCGAGATACTGGCGCAGGGCGCTGCGAAGTCGCCCCAGAGGCTGGCGAGCCTGCTGACCATCATCTCCCAATCCGTGGGCTCGCCCAATGGCATTGTGGCGGGCCAGGCCTGGGAATGCGAGGCCGCCGTCTCACTCAGCGATTACCAGCGGGCCAAGACCGGCGCCCTCTTCGTCGCCGCCACGGCGGCCGGGGCTGCGGCGGCGGGCCATGATCCCGCGATCTGGCGCACGCTTGGCGCGAAGCTGGGCGAGGCCTACCAGGTGGCCGACGATCTGCGCGACGTGCTCTGCAACGCCGCTGAACTCGGCAAGCCCATAGGCCAGGACGCCGCCCGCAAACGCCCCAACGCGGCCGCGCAACTGGGGGTCGGCGGAGCCAAGGCCAGGCTGGAAGAGCTGATGAAGGCGGCGGTGGACTCGATCCCCGATTGCCCCGGCCAGACCGAGCTGCGCAAGCTCATCAAGGCCCAGACCAGCCAGTTCTTCCCCAAAGAACTCGCCCTCGTGGCGGCCTGAGGCCGCGCCGTGACGGCGCAGGCCCCCGGGCGCCCCGTCATGGCGGACTCCGCCTCCAGCTGGCGCGACAGCCTGATCGGGCTACGCAACCGGGTTATCGGCAACCCCCGTTTCCAGCGCTGGGCCGCCGGCTCGCCCCTCACGCGCTTCATTGCGCGGCGACAGACGCGCGCCATGTTCGACCTGTGCGCAGGCTTCGTCTATTCGCAGGTTCTCGCCGCCTTTGTGCAGCTGCAGCTTTGCGATCATCTGGCCGATGGCCCGCGTTCCGTGGAGGCCCTGGCGCGTCTGACCGACCTCACCCCCGAGGCCGCCGCCCGCCTGCTGCGCGCGGCCGCGTCTCTGCGGCTTGTGCGATCCATGCCCGGCGATCGCTATGCGCTGGATGATCTCGGCGCCTCCATGATCGGCAACCCCTCCGTGGCCGCCTTCATCGCCCATCATGCGATGCTTTATGATGATCTGCGCGATCCCGTGGCGTTGCTGCGCGGACAGACGCAAACGCGGCTTTCCCAATTCTGGCCCTACGCGGGCGACCGGCCCGAGGGCGTCGAGAGCCCACTGGTCCAGCCCGAAGCCTATGCGGGCTACAGCCTCCTCATGGCGCAATCCCAGGCTCTGGTCGCGGAGGATATCCTAGAGGCCTGGCCCATGACCCGCCATCGCCGCCTGCTGGATGTGGGCGGGGGCGAGGGCGTCTTCATCGCACAGGCGGCGGCCAAGGCGCCGGACCTCCAACTGCAGCTCTTCGACCTGCCCCCCGTGGCCGCGCGGGCGCGCGAAGCGCTGGCCCGCCGGGGGCTCGCCAGTCGGGTGGACTGCGTCGGCGGCAGCTTCCTGCGCGATCCCCTGCCGTGCGGGGCGGACATCATCAGCCTCGTGCGCATCGTACATGACCACGACGACGACTCCGCCATCGCCCTGCTGCGCGCCGTCCATGCGGCCCTGCCACCGGGCGGAACGCTGCTCATCGCAGAGCCCATGGCGGGCACGCCGGGGGCCGAACCCATCGGGGACGCCTATTTCGGCTTCTACCTTTTGGCCATGGGACGTGGGCGGGCGCGGCGGCCCGATGAATTGAAGCGATTGCTTGAGGTCGCCGGCTTCACCGGGATCCGCGAACTTTCCACCCGCCGCCCCCTGCTGGCCGGGGCTATGGTGGCAAAGAAACTGTAAATTAGACTTGACGCATATTAATGTCAGTCTAGAATTACATTTGGACCAGCGCCCGTCGGGTTCACCGAAGGGGCGCATAAGAGGTTTTTAATGCTGGAAGCGCTCGCCATCGTCCTGGAAAAGCCGGAGCATATCGCTCTGAACCGGCTCGCTTTAACAGCGCCGGAGCCTGACGATGTCGTGGTGAAGACGCTCTGGAGCGGCATCAGCACCGGCACCGAGCGCCTGCTCTTCACCGGCCGCATGCCCAGCTTCCCCGGCATGGGTTATCCACTGGTGCCTGGCTATGAGAGCGTGGGCGTCGTGACCCAGGCGGGTCCCGCATCCGCCATACGCGAAGGCGAAATGGTCTTCGTGCCCGGCGCCCGCTGCTTTGGCGAAGTGCGCGGCCTCTTCGGCGGCGCAGCCTCCCAACTCGTATCCAAGGCCTCGCGCGTCATCCCCGTGGCCGACTGGCTGCAGGACAAGGCGATCCTCTTCGCCCTGGCCGCCACCGCCTATCACGCCCGCGTGGGCTCCAGCGCCGAGGGCGGCGAGCTCATCATCGGCCACGGCGTGCTGGGCCGTCTGCTGGCGCGCCTGAGCGTGATCGCAGGCGGCGAACCGCCGACCGTCTGGGAGAAGAACCCGGCCCGCACCGACGGCGCCGTCGGCTATCAGGTGATTTCGCCCGACGACGATCCGCGCCGGAACTATCGCACGATCTATGACGTCAGCGGCGATTCGGGCATTCTCGACACGTTGATCCAGCGCCTCGCCCCCGGCGGCGAAATCGTGCTGGCGGGCTTCTACGAAGCTTCCCTCAATTTCAGTTTCCCGCCCGCTTTCATGCGCGAGGCGCGCCTGCGCGTCGCGGCGGAATGGAAAGAGCCCGACATCATCGCCACCAAAGCCCTCGTGGAGAGCGGCAAGCTCAATCTCGATGGGCTCATCACGCACCGCTGGTCGGCGGCGAGCGCGGCGGACGCCTATCCCACAGCCTTTAACGATCCTTCCTGTCTCAAAATGGTTCTCGACTGGAGCGCTTCATCATGACCATCAATCAGACGAACTTTCTGCGCGCCGAAGCCACCGCCGAGCCCGATCCGGTTCCCACCACCGCCACCAAGCAGACGCAGATCATCGCGATCTATGGCAAGGGCGGCATTGGCAAGAGCTTCACGCTCGCCAACCTCTCCTACATGATGGCCCAGCAAGGCAAGAAGGTGCTGCTGATCGGCTGCGACCCCAAGAGCGACACCACCTCGCTGCTCTTTGGCGGACGCGCCTGCCCCACGATCATCGAGACCTCCACCAAGAAGAAGCTCGCGGGCGAGCAGGTCGCCATCGGCGATGTCTGCTTCAAGCGCGACGGCGTCTACGCCATGGAGCTGGGCGGGCCGGAAGTGGGCCGCGGCTGCGGCGGACGCGGCATCATCCATGGCTTCGAGCTGCTGGAGAAGCTCGGCTTCCATGAGTGGGGCTTCGACTATGTGCTCCTCGACTTCCTCGGCGACGTGGTCTGCGGCGGCTTTGGCCTGCCCATCGCCCGCGACATGTGCCAGAAGGTGATCGTCGTCGGCTCGAACGATCTTCAGTCCCTCTATGTCGCCAACAACGTCTGCTCGGCGGTGGAATATTTCCGCAAGCTCGGCGGCAATGTGGGCGTTGGCGGCCTGGTCATCAACAAGGACGACGGCACGGGCGAGGCGCAGGCCTTCGCAACGGCGGTTGGCATTCCGATCCTCGCCTCGATCCCGGCGGACGACGACATCCGTCGCAAGAGCGCCAATTATGAAATCATCGGCAAGCCTGACAGCCAGTGGGGCGCCCTCTTCGCCGAACTGGCGCAGAATGTGGCGGACGCCGCGCCCAATCAGCCAAAGCCCCTGAATCAGGATCAGCTGCTCGGCCTCTTCAGCGGCGAATCCGTTGGTCGCGACGTGGTTCTGGTGCCCGCCACCATGGAAGACATGTGCGGCGTCTCCAGCCTGCAGAAGCCCTCCCTCGAAGTCGTCTACGAAACCGTCTGATCGGTTCGAACGGGAAAGCGATGACATGAACGAGCTCGCGCCGACAAGGGAAGACAACGCCGAACCGATCACGGCTGAGGATGCGGGCGTGGATCTGCGCGCGCAGGGCGGCCAGATCGACGTCGCCGCCACCCAGACCGATGGGCTGGGCTGCCACGCGGGCAAGGACAAGATGCGCGCAGCCGCTGAAGCGGCGGGCATGAGCGAGACCCTCGCGGCCTATGCGAAGGACTATCCGGTTGGTCCCCACGACCAGCCCCAGAGCATGTGCCCCGCCTTCGGCTCCCTGCGCGTGGGTCTGCGCATGCGCCGCACCGCCACCGTGCTCTCAGGCTCGGCCTGCTGCGTTTATGGCCTCACCTTCACCTCGCATTTCTATGGCGCGCGCCGCACGGTCGGCTATGTGCCCTTCAATTCCGAAACCCTGGTGACGGGCAAGCTCTTCGAGGATATTCGCGAGTCCGTTTTCAACCTCGCTGATCCCGAGAAATACGACGCGGTGGTGATCATCAACCTCTGCGTGCCCACGGCCTCCGGCGTGCCGCTGCGGCTGCTCCCCAAGGAGATCAATGGCGTCCGCATTATCGGCATCGATGTGCCGGGCTTTGGCGTTCCCACTCATGCGGAAGCCAAGGATGTGCTCGCCGGCGCCATGCTGAACTATGCGCGCCGCGAGGCTGAGCTTGGTCCGGTGCAGGCGCCCAAGGCGCCGCGTTCGGGCAAACCGACCATCTCGCTGCTGGGCGAAATGTTTCCCGTCGATCCCGTGCAGATCGGCGGCATGCTCGATCTCTTGGGTCTGGCCGCTGGCCCGGTGGTGCCGACGCGCGAGTGGCGCGAGCTTTATGGCGCGCTCGATTGCGCGGCGGTGGCCGCCATCCATCCCTTCTACACCGCCTGCGTGCGCGAATTCGAAGCGGCGGGCCGCACGGTCGTGGGCTCGGCCCCCGTCGGCCATGACGGAACGGAAGCCTGGCTCGAAAACATCGGCGCCGCCTGCAATGTATCGCGCGCGCAGATCGACGCGGCGAAGAACAAGCTGCTGCCCGCCATTCGCGGCGCCCTCTCGGCTTCGCCCATCAAGGGGCGCATCACCCTCTCGGGCTATGAGGGCTCGGAACTACTGGTCGGGCGCCTGCTCATCGAAAGCGGCGCGGACCTTCGCTATGTCGGCACCGCCTGCCCGCGCACCCGTTTCTCCGATGCGGATCGCGAGTGGCTGGAGGCGCGCGGCGTGCATGTGCAGTACCGCGCCTCGCTTGAGCAGGATCTCGCGGCCATGGCGGAATTCAAGCCAGATCTGGCCATCGGCACCACACCCGTGGTGCAGAAGGCCAAGCAGCAGGCGACGCCAGCGCTCTATTTCACCAACCTGATCTCCGCCCGCCCCCTCATGGGCGCAGCGGGCGCAGGCTCTCTCGCCACCGTCGTGAACGCGGCCATCGGCAATCAGGCGCGCTTCAACGAAATGAAGAACTTCTTCGGCGACGTGGGCGCGGGCTTTGGCGCCGGAGTCTGGGAAGACACGCCGAAGGATCGGCCCGAATTCAAGAAGAAACAGCGCGCCAAACTCGGTCGCAAGCCTGTTGAGGAGATGGGCTCATGCTAGTCCTCGATCACGACCGCGCTGGCGGCTATTGGGGCGCCGTCTATGTCTTCACCGCGATCAAGGGGTTGCAGGTGGTCATCGACGGTCCCGTGGGCTGCGAAAATCTGCCTGTGACTTCGGTGCTGCATTACACCGACGGCCTTCCGCCCCATGAATTGCCCATCGTGGTGACGGGCCTCGCTGAAGAAGAACTCGGCCGTCACGGCACCGAAGGCGCCATGAAGCGCGCCCACGCGACCCTTGATCCTGATCTGCCAAGCGTGGTCGTCACCGGCTCCATCGCGGAGATGATCGGCGGCGGCGTGACGCCGGAAGGCACGGGCATCCAGCGCTTCCTGCCGCGCACCATCGATGAAGATCAATGGCAATGCGCCAACCGCGCCATGAGCTGGCTGTGGACGGAATATGGCCCCAAGAAAGGCGCCGCGCCCAAGCGCAAGGCGCGCGCGCCCGGCGCCAAGCCGCGCGTGAATATCATCGGGCCCTGCTATGGCGTGTTCAACATGCCATCCGATCTGGCGGAAATCCGCAGGCTCGTGGAGGGCATGGGCGCCGAGATCAACATGGTCTTTCCGCTCGGCAGCCATCTGGCCGATGTGCCGCGCCTGTCGGACGCCGATGTGAACATCTGCATGTACCGCGAGTTCGGGCGTCTGCTCTGTGAGCAGCTCGACCGGCCCTATCTGCAGGCGCCCATCGGGCTGCACAGCACAACGAAATTCCTGCGCACCCTGGGCGAATTGCTCGAGATCGATCCCGAGCCTTTCATCGAGCGCGAGAAACACACGACCATCAAGCCGCTCTGGGATCTCTGGCGTTCGGTGACGCAGGATTTCTTCGGGACCGCAAGCTTCGCGGTGGTGGCGAACGAGACCTATACGCGCGGGCTGCGCAACTTCCTTGAAGATGAAATGGGCCTGCCCTGCAATTTCGCAATTGCGCGGCGCGCGGGCGAGAAGACCGACAACGACACGGTGCGCACACTGGTGAAAACCAAGGGACCGCTGGTGCTCTTTGGCAGCTACAACGAGCGCATGTATGCGGCGGAGGCTGGCGGGCGCTCCATGTATATTCCCGCCTCCTTCCCCGGCGCCATCATCAGGCGGCACACCGGCACGCCCTTCATGGGCTATGCGGGCGCAACCTATGTGGTGCAGGAAGTCTGCAACGCCCTCTTCGACGCCCTGTTCCACATCCTGCCGCTGGGCACGGAGATGGACAAGGTCGACCCCACGCCCTCGCGTCTGCACCAGGAACTCGCCTGGGAAGAAGAGGCCAAGGCCATGCTCGACGCCATCGTGGAATCCAATCCCGTGCTGGTTCGCATCTCCGCCGCCAAGCGTTTGCGCGATGCGGCCGAGCGGGACGCGCGGCGGGCGGGCGAACAACAGGTCAGCAAAGCGCGGGTCAGCCGCGCCCATGAATTGATGACGGAAGGACGCGGCGCATGACCCTTTCACTCGACATGGAACGCCACCACGAAAATGGCGCCGCACGCGCCCGCGCAAAACAGCCGCTGCGGGATCGAAACAACTCCAGAAGCCTTATGGGGCTCGACTGGCTCTCCTACAATCTGGTGTTCGCGCTCGCCTACCCGGCCTTCTGCCTGGCGGAGCTGCTGCGACGGCGCCATGCGAGCCCCGGCTCGGGCGCGCAACTGTCCTTGTTCGCAGAAGCGCGCAAGAACGAACATATCGCGCTGTCCTATGCATTCATCGCGAGAAAGACCCTTCATCATTTCGGTCGTGAAGACCAGGCGAAACGCCCATCGTGACTTGCCATCACGATATTGTCGCCGCGAGAGGCGTGCGCGGCATCTAAACGGAGGTCAATGAAATGGCCAATGACAACGATAGGTCGTCCCTGT
>CANGTC010000019.1 GCA_947456505.1 Beijerinckiaceae bacterium | reverse complement strand
TGCCCATGCATCACCCCATCCGCGTGGCCGAGCAATGGGCGACGCTGGATCTCATCAGCGGCGGGCGCGTGGATTTCGCGGCGGGCCGTGGCTATGACGAGCGCGAATACATCCCCTTCGGCGCCGACTTCAAGAACAACCAGTCCGTCTTCGAAGAGGGCATGGAAATCGTGCGCCGCCTGTGGGACGCCCATGGAACGCCGATCTCCCACAAGGGCCAGCACTATCAGTTCGAGGATCTGGCGATCACGCCCAGCCCCGTGCAGAAGGAGCTTTCGGCCTATGTGGCCTCCTTCTCCCAACCCTCCATCGAGCTGGCGGGACGGCTGGGCTGCGGCCTCATTGTGGCGCCCTTCGCCGCCGCCATGACCTTCGGCGGCTTGCAGAAGGTGCATGATCTCTATCACGATAGCTGCGCCCGCCACGGCAAGGCGCCCAAGCGCCTGATGTGCAGCTACTTCATCCACTTCGCCGACAACGCGGAACAGGAAGCCGCCGCCCGCGCAAGGCAGATCCGCTACTATCTTGAATGCGTGCTCGACGCATTCCCCAGCGACCCCGCGACCACGCCCAAAAGCTATCTCTATTTCATCGACATGATCGAGCGCCTGAAGAACCTGAAGCCCGAGAATCTGAATTCAAACTCGGTGCTGATCGGCAATTCGGCGGGCATCATCGACACGCTGAAGAAGGTCGAGGCTGCGGGCGTCGAAGAAGTGATCCTCTACTTCAACGTGGGCCTCAAGGACCACCAGCAGGTGAAGGACGAGATGGAGCGCTTCATGATCGAAGTGGCGCCGCATTTTCAGGGGCGGCATTTGAAGCTGATGGCGGCGGAGTGAGGCAGTCGGCAGTCGGGGACGGGTTTGCCCTTCCCTGACTTGTTGTAAAGCGATCCAACAAGCGCGTAACTTCAACTTATTCCGTAAAACGTCTGCCGCTGCCCTCCCCCTTGTGGGGAGGGTAAAAACTCGCTCTTCATTTCAATGATTTGAGTCAGGGGCCAAACGCTCTGCCACCCCAACCGCCAGCGCCCCAAGACCCCTACCTCGTAGCCACGCTCGCCACATAAGGCTTCTGCAGCAACCCGGTAAAAGCCCGCACGCCGTCGAGGAAATGCCCGAGCCGCAGGTTCTCGTCGAAGCTGTGCTGATTGTTGTCCGCATTGACCAAGGGCATGATGACGAAGGGCATGTCGAGGGCTTCGACCAGTTTGTCCGTGGGCACGCTGCCGCCCATCAGGCGGATGCGCACCGTCTTCGATGGCGCGCCATCTTTGGCGAAGGTGTCGGCCAGCGAGTCCTGCACCCAGACTCCCGCAGGCGCCTCCATTTCGCTGAAAGCCGCATTGCTGCCCCGCTGCAAACTCACCAGCGCGATCTTGGGATATTTGGCGCGTTCTTCGTCCGTGGGATCCGTCTTCACGAGATGATAGCCCTGAGCGATGATGTGCTTTTCCATCATCTCGACCAGATAGGCTGCGCTGGCGCCGGGCGTGGTGCGCAAATCAAGCTCGGCGACGGCTTTGGCGGGGATGATGTTCGAAGCCTTTTCCCCAATGGCCGCCGACTGCATGCCGCGAATGTTCAGGGAGGGATATTGCACGGCCTCCTGTAGATTGCCGCCCACCGTCTCTGGCCTGGCGATCCCAAGCCGCTTCAACAAAGCGGTCTCGTCATCGGGCACAGCGGTCAGAATCGAGCGCTCGCGCTCGGTCAGTTTCACCCCATCGTAATAGTGGGGAATGGTCACGCGCCCGTCCTCATCCTTCATGCTGGCGAGGAGCGTGGCGAGACGCTGCGCGGGGTTGGGCGCATAGTTGCCGTAATGGCCGCTGTGCAGCGGCGCGCGGGGGCCGAAGACGGTCAATTCCACAACCGCATTGCCCCTGTTGCCAAAGATGATCGTCGGCAGGTTGGATGGATGGGAGGGCCCATCATTGATGATGAGGGCGTCTGATTTGAGCAGCTCGCGATTGGCTTTCACCGGGGCGGAAATGCGGGGGGAGCCCTTTTCTTCCTCAGCGTCCAGAATCACCTTCACATTGATGGCGGGCGCGGCCTTGGCCTCGTTCAGAAGATCAAAGGCGCTCAGGAACATCATGATCGGCCCCTTGTCGTCGGAGGCCGAGCGGGCGAAGATGCGCCATTCCGGATCAATGGGGCCGGCGAGGACCTTGGCGAGATCAAGATCCTCCCAGCCGCTTCTCGCGCTGGCCGTCGAGGGCGTGAAGGCGAGGCCTGCGCCCGGGCTCGCTGCGGCGGGCCTGGCGCGCTGGCGCAGCACGGGCTGGTGGGGGCTTTTCTGCGCCCATTGCTCGGGCAGGATCGGCATGCCGTCATAGTGCATGTAGAAGAGCACCGTAGGCGCGCCGGGAATGGTCTTGTTGAACTGCGCATACACAAGGGGCTTGCCCTCATTGTCCAACTGCCGGGTCGTGAATCCCCGCTTCTGGAACGCCGCCTCCAGCCATTTGGCGTTGGCCTGAATATCCGCCGCCTTGATCGAGTCGTTCGGCATGGACAGCATTTCGATGAATTCGGGAAGATTGCGGCGCGTAATGGCGTCAACCGCTTCGGCCGAGGGACGCAGGGTCTCTGCGGCGGCGGCCTGCAGCAACAGGAAGGGCGCGACCATGATCGGGAGGAGACGCGTATTCATGATCAGGCCTTTCTGGAAGGGGGCGGAGGAGTTGGGGGTCTAGAGCGTTGCGCGATGCTGATGGTGACGCGTTGCGCTCGGGGCCATCATTGAAGATGATGCTGCCGTGGTCAAGTTTTGGTAGGGACGCTTGGGGGCCGATCCGCCACCGATCAGCATTCCAAGAGCCCCACCCAATCTCGCTTCGCAAGACGACCCTCCCCATAGGAAAAGGATATAGAATTTCTCTTGGTTACAACAAGTTATGGCCCTTCCCCCGCCGCCCGCATCCCCGGGTCAATGCCCATGGCGTCAGCGAAATCCGCCCAGACCTCATCGGGCTGGCCGTAACACCAGATGTGGCCGCGCATGCGCTTGCCCATCAGGCGGTCCTTCGGCCAATCCTCGATCGCAAGCCCCTCCACGAATTGCGCGCGGTCGGCGAGCGGCAGCTCGATGCAGGCGGCGGCCTTCTCGTCGCGCACCACGCCCTTGGGATCCTCGCCGCGCCGCACCTTTTCGATCTCCTCGAAATAGCGCTTGCGCATCATCACGATGCCCCGGTCGCTGCCCGATAGATATTCCTTGGAGCGGTCGGCGATGCGCCCCTGCCCCACCCAGGCCAGAATGTCCTGGTTGATCACATGGCTGGTGATCCACTCCCCGTTGGGATAGGTGAGCGGGCTCTTCCACGTCGGCACGGACTTCTGCACATAGGGTTCGCGTCCCTTGGGCACCCGGGCGAAGAACAGGGCGATGCTGAGGGTGTTCTCGTCGTCCACCGGCACGCGCCATTCGAAGTGCTGGCCGAGGAAGAAGCCGATGGGCCAGAGGGCCACGCGGCCGACGGTCCAGAAATGACTGCCCTCGGGCTGACCCTCGCGCACGCGCTTGTAGAGAAAGCCATGCTCGAATTCGTCGAAGGCGACCTTCAGATGCTTGGGCGAAAGCTCCTCGCTGCCGCGCAGCCGCGCGCCCCAATTGTCGTGCATCCATTCGAAATGCACGGGATCGCAGGAGTTTTCCTGGCATTGCAGCCAGTTGCAGGGCACGTCGGACGTGACCACCTCGCGCCAGCCATTGGTCCAGGTGAGCGCGTCATAGACCGGCAGCGGGGGAACGGGCGCCGGGCCCATATAGGCGAAGAGCAGCCCGGCGCATTCGCGCACGGGATAGGCCTTGATCCTGACGCCCGCCTTCAGGTTCGAGCCGGGGTCGGCCACGTCATCATAGGGGATTTCCCGGCAGGCGCCGGTCTCGTCGAAGAGCCAGCCATGGTAATTGCAGCGCAGCCCGCAGTCCTCGACCATGCCATAGGCCAGATCCGCCCGGCGGTGAGGACACTGGCGGTCGACGAGGCCGTAGCGGCCGCCCTTATCCTTGTAGAGGACAAGGTCTTCGCAGAGCAGTCGCACGGGTTTGGTGGGCCGCGCGTCCAGCTCGCTGGCGCCCGCGATCGGCATCCAGTAGCGCCGCAATAGCTCGCCCATGGGGGTTCCCGGCCCGACCTGGGTTAGCGTCCGGTTGCGCTCCTCGCTCAGCATGTTTCGCTCCCGATTTCCATTGGCGTTGGTTTAACGCGAGCGGGCGCGGCTGGGAAGGGCGCGAAGCGTCGCAACCACGCCCCCGCCCTTTTCCTGCCGGGGCCTTTCGTGTAAATCGGCTCGCGAGACACCCTTCACCGGAGAGGACGACCTATGAGATTTTGCATCAGCGGCAACGGCGCCATGGCCAACGCTCATTTGAAGGCGATCAAGGCCATCGCGGGCGCGGAAGTCACGGTTCTGCAGAGCCGCACCCAGGAAGGCACCCAGAAGGTCGCCTCCGAATATGGCGTGCCGGTGGCCCTGACCAATTTCGAAGAGGCGGTGAGCCGCTCTGACGTGGACGCCGTCATCATCACCGGCCCCACCCAGGTCCACGCTGACCAGGCGGAAATCGCCATGCGCGCGGGCAAGCATGTGCTGATCGAAATCCCCATGTGCGACAGCGTGGCCGACGCCGAGCGCATCGTGCGGGTGCAAAAAGAGACTGGCGTGACCGCCATGGCGGGCCATGTGCGCCGCTTCAACCCCAGCCATCAGCTCATGAACCAGAAGCTGCGCAACGAAGGCGTGTTCCTGCAGCAGATGCAGGCCCACACCCACTTCTTCCGCCGCACCAACATGAACGCGCTGGGCCAGCCCCGCTCATGGGTCGATCATCTGCTCTGGCACCACGCCTGCCACACGGTCGATCTGTTCTCGTATCAGACCGGTGAAGAAGTCTCCGTAGTCTCGGCGGTGCAGGGCCCCTATCATCCCGAGTTGAAGATCGCCATGGACATGGGCATCATCATGCAGACGCCCAAGGGCTCGATCTGCGTGCTATCGCTCTCCTTCAACGACGAAGGCCCCATCGGCTCGCCCTATCGCTACATCTGCGACAAGGGCACCTGGGTGTCCTTCTATGACGATCTGACCGACGGTTTCGGCAAGAAGCTCGACCTGACGGGCGTCGCGCCCTCCATGAATGGTTTCGAGAATCAGGACCGCGAATTCATCGCCGCCATCGAAGGCAAGCGCGCCCCGAACTGCTCGGTCGCCGATGCGCTCGCCACCATGAAGGTGCTGGGCAAGATCGAAGACATGCTGCTCGCCAACGACCCCAAGTAAGGCGCAGGCGCACATATCAGAGCCCGCCGCGCCTCAGGGAGCGGCGGGCTTTTTTTGTTCAGACAAGCGCGGGATAAGAGCCGCCATCCAAATGAATGTTCATGCCGGACATGAAGCCCGCATGCGCGCTGCACACGAAGGCGCAGGTGGCGCCGAATTCCCGGGGATCGCCTAGCCTTTTGGCAGCGATGCTCTCCACCTGACGCCGCCGGGCCTCCTCATAGGTGACCCCGAAGCGCTTGACGACCTCGTTGGCCATCTGATGCTGGCGGGCGGTGTCGATACGCTCGGGCAGCAGATTGTTGATGGTGACATTGTGCTTCGCCACCTCGAAGGACAGGCCCTTCATGGCCGCCGTTAGCCCCGCCCGCGCCCCCGAAGACATGGTCATATGCGGGCGCGGCGTGGTCACCATGGCCGAGGTGATGTTGACGATGCGCCCGAAGCGCTTCTCGATCATGGACGGCAGAACCGCGCGCACCAGCATCATGGGCGCGACCATATTGGCCTCCAGCGCCCCCAGCCAACGCTCCTCGTCATTGGTGAGGAAATCGCGAGGGTCAGGCCCGGCGTTGTTGTTCACGAGAATGTCGGGGGCGGGGCAGGCCGCCAACAGGGCTGCGCGGCCCTCCCTGGTGGTCACATCCGCCACGACCGCCCGTACCTGTCCGCCCGTCGATTCGCGCAGCTCGCGCAGGGCCTCCTCAAGGCGCACGGGATCCCGCCCGTTGATGACGACCTCGACACCCTCTTTCAGCAGCGCCTCAGCGCAGGCCCGCCCCAGCCCCCGGCTCGAGGCGCAGACCAAGGCGGTCCTGCCAGCAATCCCCAGATCCACGTTACCCTCCCTGAATGATGAAACTGGCGGCAAACTAGCGCGAAAAGCGCGCCGCGTCTCGCGTGCCCGAACGAAGATGCGCATGAGAATGAAAAGAGCGCGCGGAAGGCTGGACAAGGGCCCACAGGCTCCCTATAACGCCCCCACCCCGCGCGCGGCTCCGCCGCTCCGGACGCCCAGGTAGCTCAGTTGGTAGAGCATGCGACTGAAAATCGCAGTGTCGGTGGTTCGATTCCGCCCCTGGGCACCACCACCCATCGAAACTCCTGATTTCTCTGATCTATTTTGTAATGGGCCTATGCCTAACAATCGCCATGGCGGCTTTCGTGAACGGTCCACAATTCGCCAGCGATCCTGAAGCCCCCTCCCCATCACCAGCTACATGAGAAAGCTTCAGGCACGCGAAAAGGAAATTCCGGTCCAGCCTCGGCGCATCGCGACCAGACGCAACAATAACCCGGATGGATAAGAGGATCGGCGGAAGACATCCTTACGCATGAACCACGAGACAAGATCCGTATCGCGGTGGAGGCGCGGTCAGGTCCGGTTGTAGACGTCCTCAAGGCGAACGATGTCGTCCTCGCCCAGATACGAGCCTGTTTGGACCTCGATCAATTCAAGATCGATCTTGCCGGGATTGACCAGCCTGTGAACGCAACCGATGGGCAGGAAAATGGATTCATTCTCGTGAATGTATTTCACTTCATCGTTCATCGTGACCTCCGCTGTCCCACGCACAACAACCCAATGTTCCGCGCGGTGGAAGTGCTTCTGAAGAGAAAGGCGCCCATCGGGGCGAACGACGATGCGCTTGACCTGATGGCGTTCGCCCGCGTCAATCGACTGATAATGTCCCCAGGGACGATAAACCCGCTTGTGCACGAGCGCTTCTTGTCGTCCGCGTGATTTCAATTCAGTGACGAGATCTTTGACCTTGTCGGCCTGGGCAGCGTTAAGGACCAGGACCGCATCCTGTGTCGTCACCACGATCACATCGCTGACACCAAGGACTGCTGTGAATTGTTCTGGCGAGCGTATGAGCACATTTTGCGCGCCCAGGACCAGACCATCGCCCTGGACGGAGTTTCCCCCTCCATCGTGGTCTGAAAGCTCCATCACCGTCGACCAGGCGCCCACATCGGACCAGCCGATGTCGGCGGGGATGACGACCGCCCGCTTCGTGTGCTCCATCACGGCATAATCGATGGAGGTCTTGGGCGATGCGCCCATGGCCTCAGCGTCGAGAACCCGAAATTGCAGATCAAGCCTGGAGGCGGCGACAGCCTGGGCGGCGGCGGCCGCAATCTCGGGCTGGAAGGCCTGCAACTCATCCCGCATGACGTCCTCGCGGAAAAGGAAGTTGCCGGAATTCCAGAGGTAGCCCTCGGCCACATAGGCCCGCGCCTTATCCTCGTTGGGCTTCTCGACGAAAGCTGCGACCCGGCGCGCAGAAGAACTGCTGCTCACAGCTTCGCCGGGGCGGATATAACCATATCCGGTGGCGGGGTGGTCAGGCTTTATCCCAAGGGTGACGATGAAGCCCTCATCAGCCGCTGCGCCAGCCTCAACACAGAGCGCGGCGAAGGCCTCGGGCTTACGCACGATATGATCGGCGGCGAAAATGCCCACTATGGTCTGCGGCCCCCGCAGCAACGCCAATTCGGCGGCAATCCCTACTGCAGTGGCGGAATCCCGTCGCAAGGGCTCAAGGACGATCTGCGCATCCACGCCGATCCGCGCGAGTTGCTCGGCGACGAGGAAACGATACTCAACATTGGTCAGAATGACCGGCCGCTCGAAATCGGGGGCCGAAAATGAAAGCACCGTGCGCTGAAAGGTGGAGAGCGGCTCCAGTAAAGGGATGAACTGCTTGGGAAGGCTCTCACGCGATTCCGGCCACATCCTGGTGCCAGAGCCGCCGCACATGATGACGGGGAGGATTTTTTTCATCAGAAACACCCGGTCCCAAACACAGTTTGTTCATGACATGCTTCGGTCAGGCGATCACGCCTGATTGCAAATGGTTAAATCATAATAGAACAAGCCAAAGTATTTTCAATTCCAAAGCCTCAGTTAAAAGCTCTTGGCCAGCCACAATATCCAACCCTGGCCAAAAACGGGTTAATCAAAACCTGTTCGCCCTATCCCTCAATGCCATGGATAGGTAGCGCAATGGCTGGTTCATGCGCCGGTTCGGGCCGCCACACCCATGATCGGCGAAGCAACACGGGATTTAAAAACCCCGCTCCTTCACGAACTGTCTTGCAAGAACGGCGGATGAGCCGTTAGCGAAGATCCATCGCTTCCAGGATGCAGCGGAATAGCGCAATCTCGGCGCCTTTGCTGTTTGGCGCCCTGAACCGAAGATTGCACATGGTGTCTGGAGATCTAGCCCGGGACATGAATCAAAATCTCAGGATCGCCATATCAGGAATTTGATACAAACCACCAAAAGCTAAGGTTAAGGAGGCCGGCTAAATCATCACCGCCAGGCAGTTCTCACTTCGCCGATGGGAAACAATCCGATATACTGTTTGTGCCGCCAAACGTGGGCGCTCTACAGGTCCATCGACACAAACCGGCCGTTCATCCGTCACATGATCAATCCGGCCGATGTGTTTGCCGATGTGAACCAGCTAATTGCCGGAAGAACGGCCTGTGACAGCGCCAGATGCGCCGGCTGGTGATGACGGCGTCGGAAGAGCTCAAGCCTAAGAAATTAGATGTGGGTTCGGAAAATTTCGATGGAGCCGTTCTTGCAATTTGCGGTGCATTGGCATTGATATTGGAGGTCAAAAACAAAATCTGGGAGGTCGAAAATGAACGCAGACGCCAAGAAAACCGTATTGAGAATGATCCCCTATGGGATTTATGTACTCACGGCCGATGATGGCCATGGCAATATTGCCGCCGCCACAGTGAACTGGGTAACACAAACAGCGTTCGGCCCCCCTCTGCTCGTGGTTGCAGTCAAGGCGGATTCGAACGCCTACAAAATATTAAAAGCTGCCGAGAAATTCACACTCAACATGCTTGGCAAGGATCAAAAATCGCTCGCCTTTACTTTCTTCAAGCCTGCTGACGTAGTTGAAGGAAAGATCAGCGGACAGCCATACCACTCCGGTGCGAACGGCGCACCTATCCTCACGGAGGCGCTTGGCGCTTTGGAGTGCAAAGTCAGTTCGATCATCGAACACGGTGACCACCACATCGTGGTCGGTGAGGTCACTGAGGCCCATCTGATGAAGGCCCCTGCGGGCAGGCCCGATGCCGCCATTCTCGAAATGAAAGATCTTGGCGAGAATGTTTTTTACGGTGGCTGAACCCTGACGATGCAGTTGTCGTAAGACGCATCACGCAAGGCTGCAAACCTTATAATCACGATAAGGGAGCTAACGCACCGCTCCCTTAACTGCGCGATCACATTACCTGTAACGTGTCAGCCCTAAGAGAATCGCAACAATTAAATTTTCAGAAAACCGACGCGCTTCAGACGTTACACTCGCAACAAGCGAAATCGCCGGGAGTCATTCGCCGTCCGCCGAATTGCTGTTTCAAGCGGGGTCCAAACCCCTAGCCCCAGTTCCGTTTGAGCCTTGGTGATGTCAGGCACATAGAAACTGACGCCAGCATCGGCGCTCTCTTTTATTTTGATGGACAAAGCCGGATTAAGACAATCACGCACAAGGCCTGCTGTCGAAATAATCGACACTTCCTCGTCCGAGCCAACATTATACGCTTCCCCGGATTTCCCCGTCAGCAGCAGAGCGACAAGCCAAATCGCCAGATCCGCCGCATAAAGATAAGATCTGCAGGACTCCCCTGTACTCCGTAATAAAATATCGCGTCCATCGACGGCGTCACGAATAAAGTTCCCTATGGCGAAATGACCGTCAAACGGTAAACCCGCTCCAACAAATGCAAAACACCTGGCGATCACAACGTCTAATTCGCTCTGGTTCGCCATGCAGGCTCCAATCGCCTCACTCATCCTCTTACCTTCGCCATAGGCGCTGGAAGGCTTGAGAGGATCTGGAGCAGTCAGTCTCGTTTCGAGAAACTTATCCCTAATGCGGGAGGCCCCGTATACGGCGCCGGAACTAACGAGCAAAACACGTGGGCGCCCCAACTGCCTCGCCATGTCAAGAACATGCCTGGTCCCATTTCCAAGAACGTCAAGCAACTCGAGACCATTGGCGCCTGCGTCGGCGGAGGTGTCCGCCGCACCATGTATGACATAGTCGATGGATTCATCTGGCGGAAGAAAGGATCGGACATCGCCTCTTATAAACCGCAACCATTTTCGATCACGATACATAGGTCGATTTCTGATCGCATCCTCAGGATCTCTACTTAACACATAAACGGTCATCTCCATCCGCTCGACGCGTCGCAACCAATCCATCAACTCGATAAGCCACAAACCAAAGAAGCCCGTTGCGCCTGTCAAGAGAAGGGTGCGATTGTTGAGATCGAAATGGATGCGACTGCGCAAACGGTCGAAATCTTCGTCAAAAGCCGCCTGTTCGTCGAAGCGCCACTTCTCCATAGGCATGTGTCCTTATCCTTTCATGCAGCGCAGGCGCACATTCCAATCAACCCTGTTAATATGACTTCTTGCTTGATATGTAACGTGACCAATCTCACTGATCGATGTCTAGATCGTTGCGGGATTAAAAAATCGGCTATCGGTCGGCATATTCGCAAGAGACAGGCGCGCCTTTTCCAGAAGCAAAGCGCTGCATGTCAGCTAATTTCAGTCCTTCATGATCGAGATTTGATGGATTGTTCGGTCAGGGACACGATCATCTCACGTTCAAGAACCTCCATCGGCAGGAGAGGCGACATGTCCTCCAAGGGCATGGAGATGATAGATCCATCTTTTTGAGGAATCGCCGAGACCTTCGGCGCCAAGACCTCATCTCGTGACAAGACGACATTGATCAACCGTGGCCGGCTCGGCAGTTGATCCGCCAGTGCGCTAGCCAGCTCTTCGGGATTCGTGACTTCTATTGCGTCGAACCCAAAACTGCGCGCAACTGCGGTCAGATCCGGCATGAACAATCCCGAAGGGCCATCCGTGCCGATGAAACGACTGTCGAAGTAATTGCGCTGCGTGTTCCGGATAGAGGCATAACCTCCATTGTTCATGACAATGACCGTGATCGGCAACTCCAGAGACCGCAGCGTAGCGAGTTCCTGGAGGTTCATCATCAGACTGCCATCGCTCTCAATGCAGTAGGTAGGACGCAAGCCCGACCCTATGCAGCAACCCACCGCGGCAGCGACGCCATAACCCATGGCCCCCAAGCCCGAAGTCAAAAACAGCCTTTGACCTACTCTGTTGCGAAAAGCGGTATAAAAGACCTCAACCGCAAGGCCGGAACTGCCGGTTATCACGTTTGTGTTCGGCGCCAGAAGATCTGAAATGCAATCGACGAATTCGTAGTGGTTCATGAAGCCGCCAGATTCAGCAACAGTGCTCTCATTCACCGGATAGCGATTTTTCCAATCCATACATTTGGAAACCCAAGCTTCGGGAACGCCGGCTTGAAATTCGGCGTCGTGCAAAACAGCTTGTATGAAATCCTTCGCATCGGCCACCACCGGCAAATCAACCTTCATTTCGTGGCGATCAAGCTCATTGACATCAACGTCCACGACAACCTTTTTCGCCGCCCGGGCGAAGCCATGCGGATTATAAGCCGTTATGACATTGTCGAGGCGACAGCCGATTGAAATCAAGAGATCGCAGTTCTGGATCGCGAAATTTGGAGCGCGAGACGCCACAACCCCAGGACGACCGACGTATAAGGGGTGGTCCCATGGCAGGAGGTCGCAGGCGTTCCAGGTAAAGGTCGCAGGAACGCCTAACCTTTCAACAAATTCAAGAAACAGAGGCTCAGCGCCCGCGATCCTGACGCCATGTCCAGCAAGCACCAGTGGGCGCTGCGCGCTTGACAGTAATTGCTTTAGTTGCGCAAGGCTTGCCGAGATCTCAACTTCGAATTTGACGTCCGCAGGTCTCCAGCCAACAAGTTTTTGCGGTTCAATTTGCGCAGCCTGAACGTCAAGGGGAACCTCGATCCATACGGGACCTGGACGCCCGTTGCGCATAGACCAAACAGCCTGATCAAGGATCGCCTTGACCTCTTTCGGATCGTTCAGCGTCGCCACAAATTTAGTGACAGGCTTCACCAAGGAGACGACGTCAACCTCTTGAACGCCCCCTTGACGGATCTTACGTCCTGCAAGCGCATCAGCCCGCTTGACCTGACCAGACACGACAAAAAGCGGCAAAGATTCGATCCAGGCGCCTGCAACTGGCGTGATGACATTGGTTGCGCCAGGCCCCGTTGTCACCATCGCGACGCCGAAACCAGCCACCGACGACCGGCCATAGGCCTCAGCCGCTATGCCGCAGGCTTGCTCGTGATGGCAGATGACGGCTTGGACGTGAGAATTACATGCAACCGCATCATTCAAATGCATGGCGCCACCGCCAGGCAACAGAAATATGTGCTGCGTCCCAAGGTCAGCCAGATACTGGATGATGTAATCAGCAACACGCATTGAACCAATCCTCTACGATCAGGCGGACATCCAATAGGTCAGAAATGTCTTGCGCGCCTTATTCCGGGAAATCATCGGGTCAGAATAGAAGGAGTCGTCGACAAAATGGGTGGAGGATATCTCCTCGAAGACAGCGCCGGTCGGGCTGAAAAATTCGTGTCGAACCCCCGGCTCGATATTGATCACATCGCCCGGGCGACATACTCGCAAGGCTCCATTCAATTTGAGATGAATTTCACCGAAAAGAATATGGAAGGTCTCTTCCTTCTGAAGATGGTACTGCTCTGGATGAACCTGGTTCGGCAGCGACACAAGAATTTTCTTGCAATACCCGCGGTTCACCACCGTCAACATGGTGAGGCCGAACTGATAAAATTTGTCTATTCCATAGTGATGAGAAATTTCGAGATCAACGCCGCCGGGTATGGTGATGTGGCTTGTGTCGAGCAAACCTTTCACATCCCTGGCCAATTGTCGCACGAGGGCGCGGTCGTCGCGCCGCTCTGCATTCTGCAGTGAAAGCGCCTCGTCTTTGAGGATTTTTTTTGTCGAGCGAAAATGAGCGTATTTCGACCAATCGTTAGCAGTGTACTGACCCTCATCCGGGGGAAAGGCGAAATAGACGTCATTGGAGGTCACGATCTGATCCGGCTCGATGTCATGTTTTAAAAAGACGCCGCGGCGAAGCGACCTGAGGCTTTTCACCTCCGCCTCGTTGACTGGCGCGCGATCAGCGCTCAGACCGCAAACATTCCGGGCATAGCGGGCGTTCTTCAACCATTCATCGGCCTGCGCGGGTGAAATGGAATAGGCGTTCAGCGCATATTTATCTGTTGCGACGCCAACATGCTTTTCGAAAATCGTTGCGCCCTTGGCTATAGCCATTTTTACAATATCAAAATTACCAGGGTTTTCATGGGTGGAGAAACCGATGCGGACCTCCGGATAACGGGCCTTGAGGTAATCAATCTGGCCGAGATGCATTTTCTCATCTGCGGTTGGATATTCGCCAACACAATGCAGGATCGCAAAATCCTTGTTGCGATGGCTGAAAAAACTCACGACCTGGTCGATTTCGTCAATCGCGGCGCCTGCTGTCGACGCAATGATGGGACGATCGGTTGCAACGATTTCTTCCAGTAACGGCCAGTCGGTGACTGAGCAACTCGCAATCTTGATGATGTCGAGATTTTGCCTCTCAATCACTTTCACGGAGGCGTTATCGAAGGGCGTCGACATCACAAAGAACCCTTGGGCGCGCATCTCCGCCACCAACAGGTCGAATTGCTGAAGGGACAAGCGCGTCTCAGAGAACCGCTTCACATAAGGCACATCGTCGCGGCCTTTTTTCAACGGGTGAATGAAGGTGTCGAGTTCCCGATACTGGAGCTTGAAGGCGAAATTAAACTCAGGGTATTTACGGCAAACGTCCCCGAAACTCCGAATGACATGCAAACCGTGTTCAATATCACCCATATGATTGTTCGCCATTTCGAACACCATGAGATTGGATGGTATTTTGCTTGGCAATTGATTTGTCATGATCAACCTACCTTAATGAGATTCTTGAGAACGGAGACTGCATATTCCAGCATTTCGATGGAGAGCGATGGTTGAACGCCAATCCAGAAAGTACGATTCATAACCACATCGGAATTCGGCAACTCTCCACTCACCCGGAAATTCCGGCCCTTCATATAGGGCTGATGAATGACATTCCCCGCGAAAAGCAAGCGCGTGCCAACCCTTGATTTTTCAAGCTCAGCCAGCAAAGCCGCACGCTCGATCTTGACATGGTCACGCAAGGTGATGGGAAATCCAAACCACGAAGGCTCGGAATTCAATGTGGCCTGCGGCAGGATCAGATCGTCCGCCAGATCGGCAAGTTGTTCGCTCAGGAATTTGAAGTTGTGTCTGCGAGCGGCGATAAAGCCCTCAAGCTTGTCCATCTGCGCGAGGCCGCAGGCCGCCTGCATGTCCGTGATTTTTAGATTATATCCAAGGTGGCTATAGGTATATTTATGATCATATCCCGGCGGCAGCGAACCCAGTTTCCAGCCAAAGCGATTACTACAGGTATTGTCCTGGCCCGGCGGGCAATAGCAGTCCCGGCCCCAATCGCGGAAACTCTCCGCAACACGCGCAAGCGCCCCGCTGTTTGTGAAAACCGCACCGCCTTCCCCCATGGTTATGTGGTGCGCGGGGTAGAAACTGACCGTACCTATGTCACCAAAGGTCCCTACATGTTTCCCGTTATAGGTCGAGCCCAAAGCATCACAGCAGTCCTCAATGAGCCATAGTTTATGTTTCTTGCAGATCGCAGAAACAGTCTCGAGATCATAGGGATTCCCGAGCGTATGGGCCAACATGATGGCTTTGGTCTTCGGCGTAATCGCCGCTTCGATTTTCGAGGCGTCGATGTTGTAGGTTCCAATCTCCACATCGACGAAAACAGGAATGGCGCCAAACTGGATAATGGGGTTCACAGTGGTCGGGAAGCCTGCCGCCACGCCAATAACCTCATCGCCTGGCTGGATGGCGCGCGCACCCAGTTTAGGGCTGGTCAAGGTGGAAAAGGCGACAAGATTTGCAGACGAGCCAGAATTGACCGTCAGCAAATGGCGCACGCCGATAAATTTCGCAAGGCGCTGTTCGAACTGGCTGTTAAAGCGTCCTGTAGTGAGCCAGCCATCAAGGACGGCCTCAGTCATCATGGCGAGCTCTGCGCCGTCGATGTATTTACCGGACGGGGGAATATAGTTCACGCCCGGCTCGAAACCGCTCTGGTTCAAGGCGATCGCAGCATATTCACCGACAAGGCCGAGAATTTTCCGCCGAAGGGTTTCGCGCTCTTCCATTGTCGTCATTTGACCGCTCCCTGAAGCAGAAATTGATATCTCTCTATCTGCTGATCAGTGGCCGCGCGCATATCTTGACCGCTTTGATAGCTCAAGACCCAATCACTCACCCAGTCGAGCGCCACATCGACAGTCATCGCAGGACGCCAGCCCATTTTCCACCTTGCTTTGGACGTATCGAGACGCAAAACAGAAGCTTCATGCAATTGCGGCGCTTCCATTGTCTCAATAGACACAGGTAAGCCCAATTTCTGGTTAAGTTTTTTAACAATTTCCAGAACCGAAATGGAATCATTCTCGCCCGGTCCGAAATTCCAACTCTCCGCGAAGGCTGGTCCAGATTCCACCAAGCGCTGCGCCAGCTGCAGATACCCGTTGAGCGGTTCCAGAACATGTTGCCATGGGCGAACGCTTCCCGGATTTCGAAGAACAATTGGTCGCCCCGCCTCAATGGCGCGAAGCAGATCGGGGATTAACCTGTCCTGAGCCCAATCACCGCCACCAATCACATTTCCCGCTCGCGCAGTCGCGATCGCAACGCGGTGCTCGGGGTAACGATCCTGATGAAAGAATGAATTGCGAAACGAGGCCGTTATGATTTCGGCCGCCGCCTTGCTGCTGCTGTAGGGATCATAGCCGCCAAGGGCGTCCGTCTCGCGATACCCCCACGCCCAATTCATGTTCTCATAGCATTTGTCAGTGGTTACGATCACAACCGCGCGAACGCTCGGGGCCTGCCGGACAGCTTCAAGGAGGTTTGCAACGCCCATGATATTTGTCTGAAAAGTTTCCAGCGGTTGATCATAGGAGTGTCGAACAAGGGATTGCGCGGCCAGATGGAACACAACCTCGGACTCAAAGCGCCGCAACTCTGCGCTGAGGCGCATCACATCATTTATGTCACCAAGCAAATGGCGGACGCCATCCCCAATCCTCGCCACCTCGAACAGGTTCGGCGTGGAAGGCGGCGCCAGAGCGTAGCCCGCAACGACCGCCTGCAATTTATTAAGCCAAAGCGTAAGCCAGCCACCTTTGAAGCCGGTGTGACCGGTCACAAAAACCCGCCGCCCATTCCAGAAGGCGGCGTCCATCACCAAAGCTTCCAAGGCGCGGATCCACTCGCCCATAAGTCCTCCAACAAGGACTTGTCGCGCAGGGTATCCATCGGTTGCCAGAAGCCACGATGAATATATGACGCCAACTCGCCCTCTCGGGCCAGAGTTTGCAGCGGCTCGGCCTCCCAGGGGACATCGTCGTCGCTAATGTAATCGATAGCCTTTGGTGACAGGACAAAAAAGCCACCATTGATGAAACCGCCATCCCCGGCGGGCTTTTCATTGAATCTGGCGACCATTTCGCCTTCCAGAGTTAGAGCGCCAAAACGGCCAGGCGGGGTCACTGCGGTCAGGGTGGCCATCTTCCCGCCATCCTCGTGAAACTTGATTACTTTAGCAATATCAACATTCGCTAGACCATCCCCATAAGTAAAACAAAAAGCTTTTTCATTTTCGACATAGGGCTGCACACGTTTAAGGCGCCCGCCGGTCATGGTATGCTCTCCGGTATCTATGAGCGTTACTTTCCAAGGCTCAGCGGTATTCTGATGAATACAGGCGTCACCTGTAGAAAGGTCAATTGTCATGTCTGAACAATGGGATCTATAGTTCATGAAATATTCTTTAATAACGTATCCTTTGTAGCCACAACAGACAATGAAGTCATTAACGCCAAAAAACGAATAGATCTTCATAATATGCCATAGTAACGGGCGACCACCAATCTCAACCATCGGTTTAGGGCGCAGATGCGTTTCTTCCGAGAGCCTCGTCCCCAGACCACCAGCTAAAATGATTGCCTTCATTCAACACTTCCCTATCCGGCATAGCGGCAAATCAAAAGAAACATTTTTCATAGCAAAGCTTAACACTTAAATTACGCACCGGCAAATCAATCGATCCCAGCAGGATGCAAAACAACAACGCATCCCCGCCGAATCATGCGAACTTTGCCTATTCAACGCCGCTTTGATTAACACAATCATAATTTAAATTTTCAAACAGCCGCAGAATCGCCCGCCCGCGACGGCATTTTTATCATCGACTCAACACCTGACGAAGGTAACGCGCTTTCCCCAAATCTGGATGATCAAGAGGTGAGCGCTGCAGGTTTTTAAACGGTATCGTTGGCTGAATGAGCGCGTCGTGTGGCGTCTGCTAACCCGGATGCCGCCAATAATGATCATAAATATCATCCAGCGCGCCGCTCACCTTGCGAATTTCGAAGTTCTGCAAGGTCCTTTCATAAGCTGCAGCCGCAAGTTGGCGCCGAAACGCTTCGTCAGAGCCCAATTTCAGGATCGCCTGTATCAGGGCGCCTTCATTATCAGGGTCCACATAAAGGCAGGCATCCGCGCTCACCTCGCGCAAACCGCCGCTGCCGGAGGAGATCAGAGCCGCGCCGCCCGCATGCGCTTCGATAGCCGTGCGCCCGAAGGGCTCGCGCCATTTGGAAAGCACCAAAGCTATTTCCGCCTCCTCAGTGGCCTTTTTGACGACCTGATGGGTCTGATTGGTCACAATTTCGATGGCGCCGTCGCAAGCATCCACCACCTGGAGCAATTCTGCATAATAAGCGGGGTGGCGATCCACCTCCGTCAGCATGAAGAGCGCCGTCCAGCCCGGCAATTGCGGCAGCACCACCCGGAGCGCCTTGGCTGCCTCCAGAACCCCCTTTTCAGGGGCGGCTCGCCCGGCCACGAGGATCTGCTTGCGCCTGACCTGCGCTGGCGTCCAAAGGCTCATATCGAGGCCATTGTGCGCCACGAAAGTAGGAATGGCGACTTCAGGCCAGTTCTTGCGGAAGTCGCTGCGGCATTCCTCGCTGACAAAAATAATGCCCGCCAGACCCGAATAGCGCCACCGCCGCAAGCGCCGCCCCAGCGAGGGTGCCATGCCCTTCTGAAAATTATGAGTGTGCAGCAAGACCGGATGGGGAAGAAGTTTCGACAAAAGGAAGGCAGTGGGCAGATGCTGGTGCACCACGGTCAACTCAGCGCCTTCCGCCTTGATGCGCCTCGCGAAACGCAGCGCTTTCAGCGCCTGCCCCCCCTTGCCACCTTCATCGAAACGCATCTCAAAGCCGGCATAGGGCTCCGCGACAGCGGCGCAATGGATCCGGGTGGCGGCGGCGTAGCGGCTGTTCAGCACGAAATCATGGACGCAAAGGTCGATGGAGGTTGCGCGCGCCGGACCAAACGAGGTGCCGCGAGGAAGGACAAGAGCGACCGGGGAACTCGAACGAGAGCGGGACATGATGGTTTCCAGACGAGTCAGCACTGGCTCTATATACCACCAGACCAAGCAGCGCCCGACAAAGTTGGGCATCTGCGGCTCCTTCAGGGGCAGGACGGCGACCGGCCGGCCGCCAACGCTCCTATTGATCAGGGCTTAAATATAGCTAACAATCACATGGAACTTACCCAAACGCATCAAGGCAAGTTTTTTACTTACATTTTAATCAAATTAATACTTTATAATTTCAACAATAGAAATATACAAGGCTACCAATCGTCAACCTATATCCTCTACGATTTAAATATTATCTATCGATAGGGGCATCTTCTTGTCTGGCTATAGCTCGCTTTTGGATGTTACTCTTGGCGCGATGCACAGGTCACGTTCTTGCGGCGCCTTTGATCAGATTCACAGCAGCTGTCTGATCACCTGCGGATACCAGCGGCGCACGCCGAGCCGCAACCCATTGTCACACGTAAGACATTCGCACCGGTTCATTCAGCGGGCTTGCCCTCATCTCCTCACCTACCCTGCGCACAGCAGCCTTCAAACCACAGCGACCGGAGCTCATTAGACCATGTATGACTGGATCATCGCAGGCGCCGGTTTCACCGGAGCCACCGTGGCTGAACGCATCGCCACGCAATTGGGCCAGCGCGTGCTGCTGGTTGATCGACGCTCACATATCGGCGGCAACGCCTATGACCACTATGACGCTGCAGGCGTGCTCATCCACGCCTATGGGCCCCATATTTTCCACACAAACAGCGACCGCGTCTGGACCTATTTGCAGCAGTTCAGCGATTGGACGCCCTATTTCCATCGCGTGCGCGCCATCATCGATGGCCGCGAGGCGCCCATCCCCTTCAATCTGGACACCATCGAGGCGGTCTTTCCTGCAGGCCTTGCAGCAAAATATATTGACGCCCTTTTGGCGCAATATCGTTTCGGCGAGCGCGTTCCCATTCTCAAGCTGATGGAGCGCAGCGAACCCTTGCTGCGTGATCTCGGCGCCTATGTCTACGAGAAGGTCTTCCGCAACTACACACAGAAGCAATGGGGCTTTGGACCGGAAGAGCTCTCGCCCGCCGTCACAGCGCGCGTGCCGATTCTGGTCTCGCGCGATGACCGCTATTTTCAGGACCGCTATCAGGCCATGCCGACGCGCGGCTACACAGCGCTGATCGCCAATATGCTGCGTCACGAGAAAATCTCGCTGATGCTACAAACGAGCTTCGAGGATGCGCGTCAGGCTTTCCCCAAGGCCCGGGTGCTCTATACCGGTCCCATCGACGAATATTTTGGCTGCAAATTTGGCCGACTGCCCTACAGAAGTCTGGATCTGCGCTGGCGCACCCTCGACAAGGAGCAGGCCCAATCAACGCCAGTGATCAATTACCCCGAAGAATTCGCCTTTACGCGGATTACCGAGATGAAGCAGTTGACGGGGCAGGTATCGCCAAAAACGAGCCTCGTCGCCGAGCACCCCTGTGCTTATGAACCCGGCCGCAACGAGCCCTACTATCCCATCCCGCGCGATGAAACACGCGCGCTCTATGCGCTCTATGAGGAGGAGGCGCGAAAAACTGCGGGAGTGATTTTCGCTGGCCGTCTCGGGTCCTATCAATATCTCAACATGGATCAGGCGGTCGGCGCCGCCCTGGCCGTATTTGAGAAGAAGATCCGAAATGATGGAGAAGGCGATTGAACAGCGCCATGGTGGCGGCGGTGACGCGACGGGCGGCAGAGTACTACTTTCATAAGGATCTGACGGGAAAGAAATGGGCCACCCTGAGAATAGTGCAATGGCTCATGTGAAATGGCTTGTCGGAACTTTTAAAGATTTCCGCTGCAGCGATTTTGCGTGCGACTAGGATGATTTCCTCGCAAATTGATTTCACGTATCAGATCAATGACCTATGAATCTTCTGAATGACGCCAAAAGATCCGCTTGCCATGCCTGGAAGGCGTTAGGATGTCTGAATGATCCCTCTAAGCGAAGCGCAATGCCCCATATCAAAGCAAATTTTCAATCACACACCGGTCACAAAGGTGGATGACCGCAAGGTGATCAACATCATTATGCTAGCCCCTTCTCTGTCTTCCTCCACCTACGCCTCATCTCATTTTTTTAATAGGTGAACCTAACCTTCCCAGTGAAGGACGACCGCTAAGATAAACGCAACGTCGCGCGACGCCACCAACATCAATTCAGCCTTAAGATCAATTGTCATCACGAAAAGGCTTCCACGAGGCCTGCTTCCGACGAATTTCGACAAACAATGCGATGATGCACCCTCCGAGGGTAGGAGGCTATTCCTTTACCATGCGCCCCCATTCAAACAAACCGGACCGCCTCAAAATCGCTAGAAGCGATTAATTGCACGATATAATTCATTTTTTGAAATTGATTCATGTTTGTTTGCCGGAACACATCCTCGATGAGCAGGAGGGCCAACTCGACCGGCGTCGTGTCGCAAGACATAACCTTAGTATTGGTAGGATCGCCATCGGGCAAACAAAGCCCCCCCAGCACGCGCGTCACCGGGACCTTAAAATCGCGCTTCTGACAAAATCTCGCCAAATCATCGTGTGGACTATGCCCAGGAGCGCAACCGCTTCCAGCAGAACCAATCGGACGAGTATGAGTTATTGGCGTGCAGTCAAGAATTCCTGGGAGGTTCATGTTATTTTGGTCAAGCATCGTCGCCCAATAATTATCCATGCCCCACCCGGAGGGTGATTCAGCAAATAGCTTGTAGGACACATCAAGAAACCGCTTACTGAAACACGGACACATGATTTCAACGAAGTTGGTGAACCTGACCGAAAAACTAACCGACTGCAAAGTAACAGGATGCGAGAAATAGCTGTTAAAGTCGAGAGCCGGCTGGCAAAGGTCAAACTCAAGCGTCTCCGCGAAATAAAAGAAAGAATTCAAAAGAGTTGCATCAAAAAGCAAATCATCATCAGGGAAGCAAACACGATCATAATCGCGCCAAGCCACTGTATTATCGAGGTAAGAAGTAATGCCTTCCCACTTAGAACCGGGGATGACATGCGTTTCAAGCCCGTCCTCCGCCCAGTCTTCGGGAACCACTTTCCCATAGAAAAGCAAAACCAGATCAAAATTCGGCTTATCGCCACGCAACCAGTTGCGGTGAAGGGACTTTTCGCCCACGCGAGCAACCACAAGATTTTTGCCCATACTTTATAACCCCTCTAGCGCCCACAGCCACGTTGGCCTTCGGCCGCAGCTCCCCTTCGAGCTCAATCTGACCCACCAAGCTAATTCTTGGATAGACGCCAAACATCGCGTGTCGCAGCAATTCCCTTGCCAACTTGGCGCGGTCCCTGGGAATGACGCGGAACAGTTTCTGACGCGAGCGAAACGCTTTATTGTGAAGATTGTGTTTTCTCTCGAAGATAAGCCAACGACTATGAGGCCATGCACGAGTTCACAGCATCCATGACGCTCTGGCATCGATGCGGTTCTTTTGTTTCGGGGCGCCAATGGGCCTGCGTCGTCATCCCTGCGCCGGAAAACTTTTAATCGCCATGAGCAACATGATTTGACGTCCATCAAAACGCCAATGGCGCCGAACCGCCCTTCCGGGAACAATTCGGCACCATTGCTTTTAACGCGCGCCCCCGATCCGGGGCCAGCCTTACTTCTTGAAATGCGGCATAACCTCGGAGGCGAACATATCCATGTTACGCCTGGTCAGCTCGTCCGAGAGGGTGCCGAACTGAAGCATGGTCACGAGGCTGTTGACGCCCGTGCGATCCACCATTTCGCTGATCTTCTGGCGGACGGTCTTGACGCTGCCGATCAGCGCAGTGCCACTGCCGATGAGTTGGTCGGCGGTTGGACGCACCTTGCCCAGCGATGAACGCAGCTTCATGGTCTGCTTCATCGAGGACATGGAGGTGTAGCCCGGCGGCAGCAACATTTCCCAGGGGTTGGGCAGATAGTCGCCAAAGAGGGCTTCTATGGCCCTGCCCGCCTCTTCCTTCGCCTTTTCATCGGTGTCCGCAACATAGACCGGCACGGCCCAGCCCAATTGATCGCCCGAGCATTCATAGCCGAATTCCGTGCACTGGTTGCGATAGGCCGTGAGATAGCGTGTCACCAGGTCGGTCGAAGAGAATGTGACGAGGAACTGGTATTTGCGGCTGGGGTCAGCCGCCCATTTCACCGTTTCCGAGGAACCCTGAGACGGGATCCAGATGGGCGGGCGCGGCTGCTGATAGGGGCGCGGCCAGCAGTTCACATATTTGAAATTGTAGTGCTCGCCTTCAAACTCGAAGGGACCGGGACGGGTCCATGCCTGCACAATGAGGTCATGGGCCTCGTGGAAACGCTCGTGGGAGAAGACCGGATTGGTCCCCGTGGAATGATATTCCGTACCGATGCCGCGCACGAAGCCCGCGATCATGCGTCCGCGCGACAGATTGTCGAGCATGGCCAGTTCTTCGGCGATGAAGAGCGGATTGTTCGTCAGGGGCAGCGCCCGGCCGAGCACGGCGATCTTCACACGCTTGGTGCGCTGGATGAGGGCGCTGGCGATCAGATTGGGCGCAGGCATGATGCCATAGGCGGTCTGATGGTGCTCGTTGACGGCGATGGCGTCAAAGCCCAGATCCTCAGCCCGCGTCAGCAGACTGATGTGGGACTCATACTCGTCCGCGCCTTTCACAGGGTCATAAAGGCTGTTGGGCAGAACGACCCAGGCGGATCTTTCCTTGTGCCGCGCCTCCATGTCGAGGGGGCGATAGGGCATGAGGGTGAAACCGGTGAAATGCATAGTTTTAGCTCCTCGCGAGGAATGAGAGGATCGTGGCGGCGCAAGCGTCGCCCTTGTCAGCCGTCACGGCATGGCCGCATTCGGGAATGATCTCGATCCTCACGTCCGGCACGCTGGCCTTCCAGGCGTCAGCGTAGACGGGCGGGAACAGCTTGTCGTTTCCACCCCAGATCACCTGGGTGGGCACGCTGATGCGGTGCAGCCAGCGCGCCAGCGCCGGGTTGTGCCAGCGCGGCTCCCAGCCCAGACGCGCCGCCATGAAGCGGTTGGCCAGCGCCCGGTCTGAATCCTCTTCGGTGGGCGTCATGGCCAGAATCGCGTCAGCGATCTTCTGGTTGTGGAACATGTTGCGCACGCTCTCTTCGGCCGACCAGATGAAATTGTCGCCGCTGGGCACGCCCTTCACGCGCAGACCAGCCGGGGCGATGAGGGTGAGGTCAATGATCTGCGTGCAATTGCGGGTGGCGAGTTCGGCTGCGGTCCAGCCGCCCAGCGAATGACCGGCGAGGTGAACCTTCCCGACGCCCAAACCATCGAGAAAGTCGAGATAATACATGGCCATATCGCCGATGTTGCGGATCCAGTCCGGCGCAGGGGTGTCGCCAAAGCCCGGATGTTCGGGGATGATGACGTCATATTGCGCCGCCAGCTTGTCGAAGAAGGGCGTCCAGACGGGCAGGCCGCCCGCCGAATGCAGGAAAAGCAGCGGAGCACCGGCGCCCGCCCGCATCATCCTGACGTCGAGACCTCTTACCTTGTGCCGAGTGATTGGCGGCGCCATTGCGCGTTCCTCCTGTTAAATTTGTGCACGATACATAAAGCTGGCGGTGCGGCGGGATCAAGCGTCGCCTCGCGGTGAGCGATGGTGTTCACAGCAGTTGCTGTTTTACAAGCAGCAATGCCTGCGCCAAAATCACTCATGGGCCTTGACCATCTGCACCACCCAACCAGCCCTGTTCCCATCGACCGCAACCTGAGGCACACTGTCGACAACAGGCGCCGGCATGGCGGCTGATCAAGCAATCAAAAGGGAGAAACCATGCTTCGTCGTCAATTCCTAAGGTCCATTCCTCTCGCCGCCGCAGCAGGCCTCAGCAGCGCAGGCCTTGCGGGCGCCGCCGAGACCTTCCCCCATGGCGAACCCCGCATGAAGCGCTTTGATGATCAGCGCTGGGTGCTCGACAATATCATTCAGGCCAATGGCATCGATTGGGATCAGGGCCATACGGGCGTGCTGCTGCGCGCCTGTGGTCTGGCCGTGCAGAACGACATGGCGAGCCTGCGCCAGAGGGTAAAGAAATACGCCGATATCGTGCCGGCCTTCGAGGCGCTCGCAAAGCGGCGCGAGGCCATGGCTGAGGAGCATCTGAAAAACGAGGAGCCTATTCCGGCGCGTGACAATTTCTACATCGCCGCCGCCTACTGGGCCACCGCCATGTGGGGCGTTGAGGAGCATGGCCCGCGCCTGCGGCACAGCAATGACAAGAAGCGCGAGACCTATTCAAAATACATGAAGCTCGCCGACCATAAGATCGAATGGGTCGAGATCCCCTATCGCGGCAAGACCCTGCCCGCCCTTTTCCACCTGCCCCCCGGGTATCAGGCGGGACAGAAAGTCCCCGTCATCGTCGGCGTGCCCGGCATGGACGGGTTCAAGGAGCGTCTCGTCTCCCTGACCGCTGATGGCTGGATGGACCGTGGTTACGCCGTTCTCGTCATCGAAGGTCCCGGTTATTGGGAATCGCCCGTTCGCGGCATCTTCATCGATGTGAAGGGCTGGGTTGAGACGGGCAAGGAAGTCGTCAAATGGCTGGGAACCCGGCCCGAGATCGACATGAACAGGATCGGCGCCACAGGCTCCAGCTTCGGTTCCTTCTTCTCGGCGGCGATGATCTCCGAAGAACCCGCCTTCAAGGCCTGCGCGGTGACGGGCACCTGCTATGACCCAGGCGGCAAGGCGATCTTCGACGAGGCCTCGCCCACCTTCAAGAAGCGGTTCATGTTCATGGCGGGCATCACCGACGAGGCGGAGTTCGAGACCTTCCGCAAGACCATCGACTGGCATGGCTTCGCAGGCAAGATCAAGGTTCCCTTCCTGATCGCCGCCGGCGAGTCCGACGAGCTTTGCCCGCTGGAACATACGGAAGCCTTCGTGAAGGCGCTGGGCGGACCCAAGCAGCTCATGGTCTATCAGGATTCGCGGCACTCGCTCGCGGGGCCCTCCGTCGCCAATGGGCCGGATCCCCGCGTTTATCAGGCGGAATGGATGGGTCGCCGCCTCGCAGGAAAGCCCCTGACCAGCGAACGCTGGTACGTGGACAATGGCGGACGGGTGCAGAAAACCCCGTTGGCCTGAAACCAGCTGCAACGACAAAAGCCGTCCGGCGAAAGCCGGGCGGCCTTCAAGACGAGGGCGCAGCAAGCCTTAATCAGACGGCGCTATGCCGGCGTCCTTGATCACCCGGCCCCACAACTCCGCCTCTTCCCGAAACCATTGGGCGGTTTCGGTTGGCGTCATGGGGGAGGGCTCCATCTGCACGGCGCGAAGCCGCTCGATCACATCCGGCTGTGCGAGAATGGCGCGGATATCATCATTGATCTTTTGAATGAGCGTCGGCTCCATGCCAGGCGGCCCTGCGATCGCGAACCAGGTCAACGCGCGAAAGCCGGGAAAACCCTGTTCAGCCACGGTTGGCACGTCAGGCAGAAAACTGGAGCGATTGATGGATCCAACAGCCAGAGGTTTGATCAACCCGTCCTTCAACATGGGAACGGATGTTGAAATGACGTCAAACAGAAAATCCGCCTCGCCCGCCATCACGGCGGTCAGCGCGGGCGCCGCCCCGCGATAGGGCACCTCGAGGATGTTGATATTGGCGCGGCGGCCGAATTCCAAAGCCGCCAATTGAATGGTCGATCCAAGCCCTGCGGTCGCATATTTGACTTTACCGGGGTTTTTCTTCGCGTAGTCGATCAAGTCAGCGACTGTAGACCCTGGAAAACCCGGACGCGCCGCAAGAACATAGGGAACGACGGCGACAAGGCCCAGGGGCGACCATTTATCCTGATCATAGCCAGGATTCTTGAACAGGGCCGCATTTGTGGCGTAAGCGGTCGGAGGCGCGAACAACAGGGTATAGCCGTCGGGCGCCGCGCGAAACACATTCGCCGCGCCAATGTTGCCCGTCGCTCCAACCACATTGTTGACGACGACAGGCTGCCCCCATTTGCGGGACAATTGATCCGCCATGATCCGCGCCAGAATGTCCGTGCTCGACCCCGGCGGAAAGGGCATGACCATGCGCACCTGCCGCGTGGGATAGGCGTTCTGCGCTTGAGCCCCGACAGCCGCGCAACCCAGCGCGGCGAGCACAATCAGGATCCGCTTCACATAACCCGCCATGGTCCTACCCCCGCCTTTGTCAATTCTTCAGCGAAGACCGTCAGGCGGCTTCGAAGAATTGCGCCTGCGCTTGCCGCGCCTTCAAGCGCGGCATCACTTCGCTCGCGAAGAGCCGCATGCTGTCGCAGGTGTCCTCGGGGCCCAGATGCCCGCCCTGGGTCATCATCAGGAGATTTCCGAGCCCGCCAATGCCATCGGTAAATTCGCAGATCTGGTTGAAGACCTGATCGGGCGTGCCCGCAAAGGCGATGCCGCATTCGATGAAATCATCGAGGGAAGCGGTCGAAAGCTCGACCGGCCTGCCCTTGGGCGTCATCAGGGTGCGGAAGGCGCGCGGGTTCGGCGAACGGGCCGAGCGCATGGCCGCCTCAACCGTGAAATAGCCCGGCGGCTTGTTGAAGGGATCGGCGACCTGGGCGTTGGTGCGCAGATAATCCGCGATGAGGTCGCAGCGACGACGCCCCTCCGCCTCCGTTGAGCCAACGCCGCACATGGCGAGATAGGCGAAGCGATCCACCGGCACCTGCGAGCCATGGCCGCCCTGCTGATAGCCCTGCGCATAGGCCTTGTGCAGTTTAACAGTCTCCGCGATGCCGCCCATGAAGCTCGCCATCACATGGCCGCGCTGGCCGATCTCCACCGCATTGGCGGGGGTCGCCGTCGAAATCCACATGGGAGGGAGCGGCTGCTGATAGGGGCGCGGCCAGATGTTGATGTTGCGGTAGTGGAAGAAGTCCCCCTCGAAGCTGAAGGGTCCTGTCGTCGTCGTCATGGCCTTTACGATGAGGTCATGGGCCTCCCAGAACCGCGACATGAGGGACACGGCGTTGGAGTTCGCGGGCTCGATGTCATAGGGAACGCCCTTGATCATGCCGAACTCCAGACGGCCCTTGGAGATCACGTCGATCATCGACATTTCCTCAGCCACCCGGATGGGATCGGGCCGATTGCCGATGGGCACGCCCAGCACCAGCAGACGCGCCCGCTTGGTGACGCGCGCCAGAATGGACAAAATGATCGAGGCGGAGGCGGTCAGGCAGGTGGCCGTCGAATGATGCTCGTTGAGCATGATGTCGAAGCCCAGCTCATCGGCCAGCATCCACTCGTCGATGTAGCGATTGTAGAGCCTGTGCGCCACGTCCGGATCGCAGAGCTCGTTCGGCAGCGTGATGCGCAGGGAGGGACGCTCCGCGCCCCAGGCGTCCGGATAGGGTTCCTCGGAGAAATGATAGATACGCATGGGATGATGACCCTGTTCTAGCGATGAGCGTTCGCGAAGGAGAGAATGGCGTCAAGCGCCGCCTGCGGCTGTTCGACCTGGGGCGCATGCGCCGCGTTTGCGATTTCGGTGAAGATGGCGCCAGGCACATGGCTGGCGAAGGCCCGGCCATAGCTGGGCGACACGATCTGGTCGCGCGCGCCCCAGATGAACTGGGTCGGCGCCTTGATGCGATGCAAACGCGACAGCAGCTTGGGGTCATGCATGAAGGGCGACCAGCCATAACGCGCGAGCCCCTCGCGCGCGCGCATGCGGCGGGCGAGCTCCTCGTCGGAAATCTTCTTCACATCCGCTTCGAAGATCGAGGGGTCCACATAGGTCCGCGCCCGCAGTTCAGCGTCAGGCAAGCCGAAGAGATCGGCGATGTCGCGTGTGAAGCGGTCGCTCACCTTGACGCCGAGGGCGTCCATAAGGGTGATCGAAGAGAGGTTTGCGCAGGACTTGATGGCCATTTCAGCGGCGATCCAGCCACCGAAGGAAGCGCCGACCAGCGCCACATCGGAAAGCTTCATCTGATCGACGAGGTCAAGGTAGAGATAGGCGAGATCATCCACATGATTGAAGCGGCGATCCACGGGGCCGGGACCAAAGCCGGGCGCTGTGGGAACGATGACCCGGGCGTGCTGCGCAAGGCTCGAAATGAAAGAGCTTTCGTCCACGAACCACGAATGAGCAGGCAGATAGAGAATATTGCGTCCCTGCCCATGAATGGCGACGGAAACTTTGGCGCCATTCAAATCCAACTCAACCACTTCCTCACCCATCAGGCAGCCCCTTGTTCGCGGTCGGCGCTTTGCTTGGCTAAAGATAGCTTTACCGCCGCTTGATTCCGATCATTCATTTTTTTTGACTTTCCAGTCAATTGAAAAGGGCGAGCCAAGCCGCCGCCAACCCCGCCGGAAAGCTGGCCGCAGTCTCGTGACGAATTCTATTATACATTTAAAATCATATACTTGATCTAGAGCCAAGAGCCTTGCCACAGCCATTCAATGAATGGTCTGCCCGCCATCCACCACCATGGTCGCGCCCGTGACGAAGGAGGCGGCGTCGGACACCAGAAAGGCGATGACATCGCCGATCTCGTCGCAATCGGCCGGACGGCCCAGCATGATGCGCGCCTTGACTGCGTCCATATTGACGAGCCCCTTGTCCAGATAGCCCTTGTAGCGGGGCGAGAGGGTGGAGCCGGGGCAAACAGAGTTCACGCGCAGCCCCTGGGGTCCATAGTCGATGGCCATCTGGCGGGTCAGGTTCACCACGCCGCCCTTGGTGGCGCAGTAAACCGGCATTTTCGCATTGCCAATGACGCCGAAGGTTGAAGCGACATTGACGATGGAGGGCTTGCTGGCTTTCAGCAGCAGCGGAATGAAGTCGCGGCACATGAAATAGACGCTGTCGAGATTTGTGGCCATCAGCTCGCGCCAGCGCTCCGTCGGCAATTCATGCAAAGCCGAGGAAAAGTTGTTGCCCGCGTTGTTGACCACTGCCTTCACCTCCGGAAAGGCCGAGCCCACCCACGCGGCAAGACGCCCCACGTCCGCCTCCTTCGAAACGTCAGCCACGAAGATCTCGCACTTCCACCCCTTGGCCTGAAATTCGGCCTGGGTGTCCTGCAGGGTCTTTTCCGTCCGCCCGACAATGATCGAGATTGCGCCCATCTCGCACAGAGCCGCCGCAGCAGCCTTGCCAATGCCTGCGCCCCCACCTGTGACGACCACGGCCTGCCCGTCCATTTTCAGTTTCGCCAACATGTGCGCCCTCTCCCTTGTTGGCGACCATCAAAGGGCGAGACCCCCTGCCCGTCAAGGATGGCTCAATACCCCGTGAAGCGCCTTGCGCCGGGCCGTGAGCCGCCGTTAGACTGTCTGAAAAAGGGGAGGGTCGCTCATGCAAAACGCCGCCGTCAGGGGACTGTTTCGCTTCAACCGCCGCCACATGCTGGCCATGGCCGCCGCAGGCGCTCTGTCGCCGCGCGCCGCTTTCGCCGCCGACAAGGTCAATGTGGCCATCTCCAACTCCACCAGCGATTTCGCCATCCTCATCGCTATCAAGAAGGGCTATTTCGCCGAAGAGGGACTGGATGTGAACGGCATCGTCTTCGATTCCGGGGGCAAGATGATCGCGCCGCTGGGTTCGGGCGAGATCGACGTGGCCACGGGCTCGGCCAGCGCCACGCTGTTCAACGCGGTGGCGCGAGGCATCAAGATCCAGATCGCGAGCGGCAATGGCAATGCCCGGCCGGGCTATGGGCATCAGGTGCTCATCGTGCGCAAGCAGCATGTGGATTCGGGCCGCTACAAGAGCCTCGCCGACCTCAAGGGCATGAAGGTGGCCCTGCCCGGCCCCGGCACGGGCGCGACCTCGACCATCAACCAGGGCCTGAAGACCGTGGGCCTGTCCTTCAAGGACATTGAGCCCACCTATCTCGCCTATCCCCAGCATGTCACCGCCATGAGCAATGGCGCTGTGGACGCAGGTCTCACCACCGAGCCCGCCGCGACCTATGCGGTCGAGCAGAAGATCGCGGTCGAGATCATGACCAACGACAAATATTACCCCAATTCCGACGCCACCCACATCATCTACTCCGCCCTCTTCGCGGAGAAGCGGCCGGATGTCGCCAAGCGCTTCATGCGCGCCTTCATCAAGGCGATGCGTTTTTATGATGGCGCTCTGGCGGATGGCGGGTTGAAGGGGCCGAACGCCGATGAAGTCATCAAGATCCTGATGGAGTTCACCGAGCTGAAGAACCCCGCCCTCTACAAGACCATGCACACCCAGGGTTCGAACCCCGACGCAAGGCTCAACTGGGACAGCCTGCGCACGGATTTCGAGTTCTTCAAGGCGCAGGGCTGGATCGAGGGCGCAGTCGACATCAACCAGACCGTGAACACCTCCTTCGCCGACGCGGCGCTGAAGGAGCTTGGGCCTTACGTGCGCAAATAGGCGTTTCCCGCCAGGCTGTCCCATGGCGCGCTTGCCGAGCCCAAGCCCTGCTGGGGCGCCGCCTGCGCATTGCCGAGCGTCTCTGGCCTAACGCCCGATAATCGACTAGACCTGCCCCCAACGCTGCAAGGGCTTGATCGCTTGCGGGGACCGGCTTCCAACGGCCTGACGCTTCGATTGAAGGGCAGGACGCCGGAAACCTCGAATGTGAACCTTATCAGGGGGAATGAATGCCTGTTACCGGTGAGAACGACCGCATGCCGGACACAGCCCTCCAGACCCCAACGCGGCGCGGCGCTCTGGGGATCATAGGGGCTGGCGCGGCGGGACTGTTCTGCCCGCAGGCCTTCGCCCAGGCGGAAGAGTTCTATCGTGGCAAGACGATCAATATCGTCGTCGGCTTTCCCCCCGCAGGCAGCTATGACGCCTATGCGCGGGCGCTCGCCACCCATCTGCCCCGCCATATCCCCGGCAATCCAACCATCGTGACCCGCAATATGCCAGGTGCGGGCAGCGTGACGGCGGCGGCCTTTCTCTATGCAGGCGCGCCGAAGGATGGCCTGTCCATCGGCGTCATAGCCCCCACCCTGCCGCTGGACGAGCGCCTCGGCATCATCAAGGCGCAGGTGAAGTCGTCGGAGTTCGGCTGGATCGGCAGGGTCAATCCGCTGGTGAATGTGATCTTCGTGCGCGCCAGTTCCATCGGTTCGGCGCAAGAGGCGCTGAAGACCTCCGTACGCCTCGCCGCCACGGGCGCAGGGTCCGCCGTCACCATCTATCCCAGCGTGATGAACAAGGTGCTGGGCGCGAAGTTCGATCTGGTGCTGGGCTATCAGGGGTCAGCCGAATGCATGCTGGCCGTGGACCGGGGCGAGGCGGACGGCCATTGCACCGGCTGGGACACGCTCAAGACAAGCCATCCCGACTGGCTCACCGAAAAGAAGATCCGCTTGCTCACCCAATTCGCAGTCAACCGCCATCAGGAGCTGCCTGACGTGCCCACCGTGATGGAGCTCGCGACGACCGACCGCCAGAAGGCGACGATCCGCGCCGTGGTGAACGCCGCCGAAATCGGCACCTCCTTCATCACGACGCCCAACACGCCGCCAGAGCGGCTCCTGGCCCTGCGCACAGCCTTCAACGCCTGCATGAAGGACCCCGCCTTCATCGCCGATCTCAAGCGCATGAACTTCGGCCTCAACCCCCTGTCAGGCGAGGCGGTCGGGGCGCTCGTCTCCGATGTGAGCATGGTCTCCGAGGACCTGCTGCCCGACCTGCGGGACGCCTATTCCATCCAGCCCGGCCGCTGAGGCCCCTACGCACCTTCCAACCCGTGGAGACCCACTATGAACGTCCCGAACAAGAGCCGCGAATTCATGACCACCTGGCATGCCTCGGCGCGCAGCTATCTGCCGGCCTGGGCGCAGCGCAGCAAGGCGAGCCTGATGGATTCGGGGACCAGCACGCGATCCCTGCCCCTGTTCCGCGCCTTCGATCTCATCGGCAGTCCCAATGAGCGCGTGACCCTTCTGGTCAACAGCGACCACCGCATCGGCGTCGAGAGCGTCTGCGGCGCCCAGCAGGACTTCGTGCGCCACATCGATTTCGATACGGTGCTCTTCCAGTTCGCGGGCTCCACCACGGTCGAGACCGAGTTTGGCGTGCATGAGATGGCGCCCGGCGACCTCATGCACATCCCCGAGGGCATCGCCCATCGCTGCAAGGGCTCGGCCGATAGCCTGCGCTGGTTCGCCCATGTGAACTCGCCCTTCACCCACTTCATGTCCGAGGACGATCAGGTCAGCCATACCCTGTTCAAGGTCACGCGCGTCAATGGCCCTCAGTGGACCATCCCCGCCGACCGGCTTACCGCCCCCATGGACCATGTGATGGAGCGCATGATCTGCTGGAATGATCGCCCGGACGATCTGTCGATCTTCCACCGCGAATACGCCGACCTGGTCCCTGTGGCGAGCACCAGCCCGCGCGAGAGCAAGAGCGGCCTCTTCAAGGTGCGCGCCTTCGATCTCTTCAAGGAGATCGCGGGCACCAGCGGCGAGCCCAAGCCCGTCATTCGCGGCAAGCATCTGGAATTGAAGGTCTACAACATCATCGGCGAGCAATTCGCCTTCCACAGGGCCCTGCGCAGCGAGGAAGTGCGCATCCAGTTCCGCGGCGAGGCTTTGGATATGTCGGAAGTCGGCAATGCCGACACCAAGCCGGGTACGGTGACCATGATCCCGCGCGGCATCGGCCACAGCGTCATCACCGACCCCGTGGACAGCCAGGACTTCCTGCGCATGAATTTCTATAGCGAGCTGCCGTGGTCGACGCCCACCAACGTGACTCATCATCACTTCAATTCGCATTTCGAAATCGAGACGCAGGTGCTCAAGCCCGCGCCCTGGAAGTAAGAGCCTCACCAACCCAAGGCGCCGGTTGCCCTCGCAGCCGGCGTCGCCTTTCGAGCGCAAGCCATGACCAAGCCCCCCATCGCCTCCCGCACCATCGGCCGCAGCGGCGTCAGCGTCTTTCCGCTGGGGCTGGGCTGCGCCTCGGCCTCCGGCTCCTATGGTCCGGCGGACGATGAGGAGGGCGTGCGCCTCATCCACAAGGCGCTTGAGATGGGCGTCAACTTTCTCGACACCTCCGACAAATATGGCTGGGGGCACAATGAGAGCCTGCTCGCCCGCGCGCTGGAGGGTCGCCGCGACAAGGTCGTGATCGCCTCCAAATTCGGCAACACCAACGGGCGCGGCCCGCGCGTGGCCGATGGTCGGCCCGAACATGTGATGGCCGCCTGTGAAGCCAGCCTGAAACGGCTGAAGACCGATGTGATCGACCTCTATTACCAGCACCGCATCGACCCGCTCGTGCCCATCGAGGACACCGTGGGGGCCATGGCGCGGCTCAAAGAGCAAGGCAAGATCAGGGCGCTGGGCCTGTGCGAGGTCAACCCGACCACCCTTCGCCGGGCATACGCAGTGCATCCCATTGACGCCATCCAGAGCGAATATTCGATCCTCTACCGCGAACAGGCTGAGGATGTGTTGAAAACCATGCGCGAACTCACCATCAGCTTCGTGCCCTATGCGCCATTGGGGCGCGGGCTGCTGACGGGCGCCGTGCCCACGGAGCTCGCCAAGGATGACGAGCGCCTGCGCCACCCGCGCTTTTCTCCCGAAAATCTGGCGAAGAACCTGGAGCTGGTCGGCTATCTCGCCGCCATCGCCGACAAGCATGGCTGCACAAGGGGACAGGTGGCGCTGGCCTGGCTGCTGGCCCAGGGGGACGACATCATCCCCATCCCCGGCACCAAGACCATCAGCCGCATGGTCGAGAACACCGAAGCCGCCCATGTGCGACTGACGGCCGAAGACGTCGCCTTCCTGTCGAACGCTTTCCCGCCCGGCGTCGCCGCAGGCTTTCGCTATCGCGAAGAGCACATGAAAAACATGTATCTTTAATTCTGGAGAGAACCCCGTGGAACATCGCGTCACTTTCAAATCCAATGGCTTGACCCTATCGGGGACCATTAGCACGCCGCAGGGCCTGGCGCCCGGCGAAAAGCGCCCGGCATTCATCATTCTGCATGGCTTCGGCAGCACCTCGAACGCCGGCAATGTGCTGACGCCCTCCGCCATGTTCAACGAGCTCGGCTATGTCACCATGCGCTTCGACATGCCCGGCTGCGGCGATAGCGAGGGCGAGCGCGGGCTTCTGATCTGCCACGATCAGGTCACCGCCACGCGCAATGCGCTTGATCTGTTGCAGACCTTCGAGGGCGTGGACGCCGCCCGCATCGGCGTCATGGGCAGCAGCTTTGGCGCGGCCGTCGCCGTCTACGCCACCGGCATGGACGAACGTTTCGCCGCCTGCATCTCAGCCTCAGGCTGGGGCAACGGCGCCAAGAAATTCCGCGACCAGCATAGTGGCCCCGGCGAATTCGCGCGCTTCCTGAAAATGCTCGACGATGGCCGCGCCCACAAGCGCGCCACCGGAAAGTCCATGATGGTGTCTCGCTATGACATCGTGCCGATCCCCGCGCATCTGCGCGGCCATGTGGTGGAGCGCTCCATCATCCAGATGCCCGTGGAGACCGCCCAGAGCATGTATGATTTCCGCGCCGAAGACATGGTGGCCCAGATCGCCCCGCGCCCGGTGCTGTTCCTGCACAGCGCGGTGGATTCCGTGACGCCGACGGATCAGACCATCGAGATGTTCAAGCGCGCCATCACCAATTGCGAAATGCATCTGTTCTACGGCACGGATCATTTCATGTTCGCGGAAGGCAACGAGCGCGTCCACGAATGCGTCACCACCTGGCTGAAAAACTTCTTCCCCGTATCCGGGGAGCCTGTGAAGCATCACGGACATTGAAGACCTAGGGCTGGCCGGCGGGCGTTTCTCACCGGCCAGCCCTGCGCTTTATTTTTCACCCAACTGACGATTGATCCATTTGATCACGTCCTGCCCTTCCAGACGTCGCATCGCCTGTTCTTTCAAGGCAGGCGCGTTCCCGATTGGGCCATTCACAGACACCGCGATCAGGTCGCACTTATGGGCCAGCGCCAGGCCCAGCGCAGTGCGGCGCTTCTGGTTCAATCCGTTATATTCATAGCTGCGGATGCGGCCCGAAAATCGCGCGACCGTGATAACCTCGCCCGGGCCGGAGGCCACGAAATCCGGCGTGATCTTGTCGACGTCAGCGACATTGTCGACTTCATCATCATCGCGAACGCCGCCGTCGCAACTGCAAAAACCGAGCTTCACCCGCACCGAAAGCACAGCGTCGCCGCCGCAGGCGGGACCGTCACATTTGAAGGCCTTGCCTGCGGGCCAGGCGTCCCGCGGGAAGGGCCAGGTAATTTCCCGCCACCCTGCGGGCTGGAGGGACTGAGCGCGCGGCGCAGCCCCGACGTCAGGCGTCATCGTCACGCACAGACTCGCCATGAAGATGATGACGCGGCGCATTGCGGGCGAGGCTCAAGGGCCGCCAGCGATCTTCTTCGCCGGGCCCGTCAGCTTCAGGATGTGCAGGCCCGTGTTGGCGCGATCCACGATGTAGATATAACCGCGATCATCGGTCTCCACATTGTTGGTCTGGGTCGCGATCTTGCAACGATCCTGCCCATCCACCTTCACGCAGCGCTTGTCGGTATCCTTGGTGATGGCCGGGATGAAGTGGGCGACCTCCTTGGGGTGATAGGGATCGCGAATGTCGATCGCCCGCACGCCCGCGTTGAAGAAGGCGATCAGCGCCAGCTTCTTGAAGAAGATCGGCGCCATGCTTTCGTTGGAGGAATGGGAGCCAAAGCGCCCGCCCCGGTCGCAGAAACGCCCGCTGGCTTCCGAAGCGGTGTAGGACGAGATCATCATGGGCCGGTTTTCGACCGTGATGTCCGCGAACCAGACCATCTGCCGGGCCTCGTTGCATTCATTGAGAATCGCCTCATCGACGATCATCACGATGTCGCGCTTCTGCCCGTCCTTGTCCTTGGCGAATTCCGCGATGGGCATTTGCAGCATGGGGAAGGTGGTGTGGGCGCCGTTGAGCGACGACATCTGCATCTGCG
>CANGTC010000018.1 GCA_947456505.1 Beijerinckiaceae bacterium | reverse complement strand
TCGAGCAGCAGCACGCAATGGGGATGCTGGTCGATGGCGTCGGTGAGCAAGCCGCCCTGGTCGAAGCCCACATAGCCGGGAGGGGCTCCCAGGAGGCGCGAGACCGTGTGGCGCTCCATATATTCGGACATGTCGAAGCGGATCAGCTCCACGCCCAGCGCCAGCGAGAGCTGTTTGGCCACCTCCGTCTTGCCGACGCCCGTGGGGCCGGAGAAGAGATAGCTGCCGATGGGCTTGTCGCCATCGCGCAGACCCGCACGGGCCAGCTTGATCGCCGAGGTCAGCGCGCCGATGGCCTTGTCCTGACCATAGACGACGCGGCGCAGCGTGGTCTCCAGATGCTCCAGAACCTCCGCATCGTCCTTCGACACGGTCTTGGGCGGGATGCGCGCCATGGTCGCGATGGTCGCCTCAATCTCCTTGATGCCGATGGTCTTCTTGCGACGGCTCTCGGGCAGGAGCATCTGGGAGGCGCCGGTCTCGTCGATCACGTCGATGGCCTTGTCAGGCAGTTTGCGGTCGTGGATGTAGCGGGCCGACAGCTCCACCGCCGCCTTCACGGCGTCGTTGGTGTAGCGGACCTTGTGGAACTCCTCGAAATAGGGCTTGAGGCCCTTCATGATCTCGACCGCGTCAGGGATCGAGGGCTCATTGACGTCGATCTTCTGGAAGCGACGCACCAGAGCGCGATCCTTCTCGAAATACTGGCGATATTCCTTGTAGGTGGTCGAGCCGATGCAGCGCAGCACGCCCTGGGCCAAAGCGGGCTTGAGCAGGTTCGAAGCGTCCATGGCGCCGCCTGACGTGGCGCCGGCGCCGATCACCGTATGGATCTCGTCGATGAAGAGGATCGCGTTCTTGTGCTGCTCGATCTCCTTCATCACCTGCTTCAGGCGCTCTTCGAAATCGCCGCGATAGCGGGTGCCGGCCAGCAGCGAGCCCATGTCGAGGGAGAAGACGGTCGCTTGCGCGAGGACTTCCGGCACTTCGCCCTTGATGATCTTACGCGCCAGCCCCTCGGCGATGGCGGTCTTGCCGACGCCGGGATCGCCAACGAGCAGCGGATTGTTCTTCTGCCGACGGCACAGCACCTGAATGGTGCGCATGACCTCCGCCTCGCGGCCGATCAGAGGATCGATGCGGCCGTCGCGCGCCTTTTTATTCAGATTGACGCAATATGCTTCGAGCGCGCTGTCCTTTTTCTTGCCGTTCTCGGCGGGGGCCTCGCGCTGTTCGCGCGGCTCGCGTTGCTCGGGCTCCTCCTCTGCGCCGCGCGGCGACTTCGTCGTGTCGCTCATGCCCGGACGCTTGGCGATGCCGTGGCTGATGTAATTGACCGCATCATAGCGGGTCATGTCCTGCTCCTGCAGGAAATAGGCGGCGTGGCTCTCGCGCTCGGCGAAAATGGCGACGAGCACATTGGCGCCGGTCACTTCTTCACGGCCAGACGACTGCACATGGATCACGGCGCGCTGGATCACGCGCTGGAAACCAGCGGTGGGCTTGGCGTCTTCGCGGCCATCGGTGACGAGGTTTTCAAGCTCGCTCTCGATGTAGTCGACGAGGCTCTTTTTCAGGGCGTCCGTATCGACCGAGCAGGCGCGCATGACGGCGGAAGCGTCGGTGTCGTCGAGCAGGCTAAGCAGCAGATGCTCCAGGGTCGCATATTCGTGACGGCGCTCATTGGCGACCGCCAGAGCGCGATGGAGAGACTGTTCGAGATTACGCGAGAAAGACGGCATCGCAGCTCTCACCCTTTGCGTTCGAGATTTCCTTGCAAAGGCTGCGAGCGATCAAGGCCAGAGCCTCATCCGCCATCCACCTCGCGGCTGGCACTTCACTTACGACCCAAGGAGTTGAACCCATTGCGCCGCTTCTCCACTGGCGCATGCAGATCATACGCCCTCTTCGAACAAGCCCCCGATGATACTGTCATGGGCGAATACGGCAATGGTTTGTCTGTCACGGCCATCGCTTATCAACCCCTTCGGCGCCGGGGGGCGCCAATCACTTTTTCTCCATGATGCATTGCAGGGGATGCTGATGCTTGCGCGCATAATCCATCACCTGAGTCACCTTCGTCTCGGCGACCTCGTAGGTGAAGACGCCGCATTCGCCGACGCCATGCTGGTGGACGTGGAGCATGATGCGCCGCGCCTCCTCGACGCCCTTGTTGAAATACTTCCGCAAAACCGTGACCACGAACTCCTGCGGCGTGTAATCGTCGTTCAACAGAAGAACCCGATACATGTTCGGCTTCCTCGGTTGCGTGCGTGTGCGCGTGATCACCGCAGTGCCGGTATTGCCGCCACCGCCCGGACCATCGCCGCCTCTGCGCGGTTCACGAGCAGCAAAAACCATGCCGGGCAAGCCGCTGTCCGGCTCCCCCCTGTTCACCCTGTGCCGCGCCGCAAGTCCGAGAGTCACGTCTGAAAATCCTGTGCCGTCCATCCCAAGATAGGCCTCTGACGGAAGTACGCAACTGCCCCCGGCCCCCTTTCGCGATCAAAAAGGTGGGCCGGAACCAACCGCCATTGGCCTAATCTATTGACGCGGGGCCCGGTTCGCCAGAGGGGTTGCGGCATTTCGCGCAAAGATGACGCTTTCCCGGTGACAAGGCCCCGCAAAAGAAAAGGCCCGGCGCAGGGGCCGGGCCTCATAAAACCATGAAAAGTAAAGCTTACTTCGCGGCGGCCTGGACCTTGGCGAAAACTTCCTCAACCGGCTTGAAGCTGTCCTTGGCCAGATTGGTGAAAAGCTCGCCGAACTTGGTGCTCTGGGCGATGAAGGACTCATAGCTCTGCTTGGCGAATTCCGTCTGGATTTCGATAGCCTTTTCAACGGACTTCACGCCCATCAGCTTTTCCATCACGCCCGAGGACGCCTCGAAGGACTTCTTGCTGTAGTCGGTGGCCTCGGTGGCGATCTGCTGAACGCCCTTGGTCCAGGCGGTACCGACCGAAGTCACGGCCTCGAGCTGCTCCTTACCGAATTTCTGGAAATCTTCGACATTCTTGAACATGAAACACCCTCGTCTTGCAGTGCCCTGATCGGCAGCTCCACTGAGCGCCTGACAGGGTCTGTTTATATGCACTGCACAAAAATGTCAAGCGTCCCTTCGCGGTGCAGCAAATTTGGCAATAATTCATTAATCATAATTCCTTCAAGCCGTTAACCGTCACGTAACTACGAACCGTTAGGGTCCGCGGGTGTGTTGTTCAGGCCACCACCTGTGGTGATGGCTCCGGTTCGGGGTTTGGTATGCTGGCTGTTTCCACAAGCGTTCTCACCAGGCGCGTCTTGTCCGTCATCGTTTCCGGCAGCGTCGCCTTTGCAGCGTTTGTGCTGGATACGGGCTCCGCAGAGGCCAAGAGCCGCAAAAAACACCACAAGCGTCATTACGCCGGCGCCTCCTACACGCCCCCCTACGCCGCGATGGTGGTGGACGGCAATTCCGGGCGGGTTCTCCACGCCACCCACGAAAATGAACTGCGTCATCCCGCCTCCGTCACCAAGGTGATGACCCTCTACATGCTCTTCGAGCAACTGGAGAAAGGCGCTTTCTCCCTCGACGACGAAATCGAAATTTCCAGCCATGCGGCCTCCATGGCGCCGTCCAAGCTGGGCTTGAGGCCGGGATCGACCATCAGGGTCGAGGACGCCATCAAGGCCATCGTCACGAAATCCGCAAATGACATCGCAGCGGCGGTGGCGGAAGCGGTTGGCGGCACTGAGGACCGTTTCGCCCAGCTGATGACCGCCAAGGCCCAAAGCCTGGGCATGACGCGCACATTCTACGCCAACGCATCCGGCCTGCCGGACGCCCGGCAGGTCACGACCGCCAATGATCTGATCATTCTGGGCCGGTCGATCCAGGAGCGCTTCCCGCGTTACTATGCCTATTTTTCAACCCATCAGTTCACCTTCCGTGGCCATACCATGGGCAACCACAACCACCTGCTTGACCAGGTGGAGGGCATGGACGGCATCAAGACCGGCTACACCAACGCTTCGGGCTTCAACCTCCTCAGCTCGGTCAAACGCGGCAATCGTCGCATCTTCTCCGTGGTGCTGGGCGGCAAGAGCGCGGCGGGTCGTGACCGGATCATGGCCAACCTGATCGAGGAGCATCTCGATTCCGCCTCGCCCAACAAGACCGCCGTAGCGGCGAAGGCAGAGCCTGCCGCAGAGGCCAAGCCTGTCCCCATGGCGGCCGCCTATGCGCCCCCCGCGCCCGCCCCGAGCATCGCCGCCCTTGCTGACAAGCCAAAGCCCGCCGTGATCGCCAACCAGGCCCGCGCCATGGATGATCGCACTGCAACAATTCCCGCCGCGAAGGCCTCCGACGGCTCGACCCGTCAGGCGACAGCCAGCGCAAACTCAGCAAGCCAGGTGACGCCCGGCGGCTCGCGCAAGGCTGCGGCTCCCGCCATTCAGGCCCGCGCCCCTGAAAAACAGGCGACCCAGATAGCCAAGGTGGAGCCCTCTCGCCCGGCGGCGGCCAAGTCCGGCACGATGATTCAGGTTGGCGCCACTGATGCTGCGGACAAGGCCAATGATCTTCTCGCCAAGGCCCGCAGCAAGGCCCCGACCCTGTCTGGCGCAACGCCCTTCACCGAGAAGGTGAAAAAGGGATCCGAGACCATCTACCGCGCCCGTTTCGCCGGGCTGACGGAGACACGGGCTGAGGCCGCCTGCAAATCTCTCAAGAGGTCAGGCCTGTCCTGCTTCACCACCAAGAATTAGGCACGGACCCTTTCGGCCCCTGCCGCGTTACCTCGTAGTGTTGCGTTCGAGTTGTGGAGTTACAGATGGCGGCGCATCAAGATAGCCTTGGCTTCATTGACCTTGGCGGCAAGGGCCGTAGGCCCCCCGTAATCGGGATGAAGTTTCTTCATGAGGGTGCGATGCGCCCGCGCGATTTCTTCAACCGAGGCGCCCTTCGCAAGCCCCAGGACCTCATAAGCTTCTTCCTCGGTCATGGCTCCCGCGAGACGCTGATCCCCGCCCCGGCCGCCGCGCCCCGCGTCAGCGTGGTCCTCGCCTGCCGGACGCCAACCGGGAAATCGGCGGTCGAGATAAGCCTCTAGCAGCCGCGCCCCTTCGGGATCGTCGCTGCGGCAGACCTGCAGGATCTCCTCGCATTGGGGACGCGTCAGGTCGGCGAGACGTCCCCCGCTGAAGGCGCCGGCGAGCACCGTCCCCTCCATGGCGCCGCTCTCGTGGTGCAACTCCATCTCGATCATGGCCGAACGCACCCGCGACACCTTGTCGGCGCCGGGCGTCCCGCCCACCTTGCTGAACATGCGCGCGAAAGCGGGCGGATTGGCCAAGCCCAGCAAATAGAGGCCGAAGCCTCCCACCGCGACCGCCGCCTCAACCTGCCCGCGCAACATCATCAGCGCCGCCACCGCCAGAGTGGCGTAGCCGCCCAGTGGTTTCAGATAGCGGGCGAGCTTGGCCGGATTCGCCCGGGTGAAGGCGTTGCTGGCGTACCAGAGAATAATCAGCAGGCTGACGACCGCCAAAAGCTGCACGATCAAGGCACCCTCCCCTGACGCATCTGCGTCAACAGCAAGCGTGCGGCCTCGCCCTTGGGCTCCAGCGCCATGGCCTCCAGCGCCCGTGATCCGCCCGCAGCATAGGCCGCCGCCGCAGCCAGCAGACTGGCGAGCCGCTGAGCCGCCGACTGATCAAAAGCCACATAGGCCCCGCCGGTGAGCCGCGCGATCTCGCGAAAGGCGTTGGCCGCCACCGGGTCCGCCCCCTCATGAAACATGAAGGCCTTGACGCCCAGCAAGCCCAGTTCACCAGCCAGGCCGCAGAGAGAATCCACATTCTCCTCCATGGCGTCGCCCACATAGACGAGGGCGCCGACAGGCGCGCGCCTTGTCTCCGTCCGCACATGCTCCAACACCCGGGCGATTTGGGTCTGCCCGCCGCGCACGGAAATCTTCCCCATGAGGGCGGCGAGGCCCGCCCCATTGGCGATGAAACTGGAGGCGCGGCATTCGGCCATGCCCCGGAAATAGACGAGCTGCACATCGAGCCCGCCCAGCGCCGCCGCCGTCTCAAACATCTTGCCCTGCAAGGAAAGAGCGAGATCCCAGGTGGGCTGGCGGCTCATGGTGGCGTCGAGCGCGAAGACCAGGCGGCCCCGCTTGCCCGCCACAGAGGGAACAGCGGCTGCCTTGCGCAGGAAGGCCTCGACTTCAGCCGAAGCCTGGCCGGGTCGGGACACTGCGTTTTGCTTGCCGTCGCTGCTCAAGAGATTCGAGGCTCCATGGGGGACTTGACCTTACATCGTATCCCCCGCGCGAAACGGCAAGCGCCCAACCGGGGATCGGCTATTCGAAAATCCTGCGGGCCTTGTCCGCCAGGGCGCGAGGGGTCTGCAGCATTCGGGTCACGATCTGCTCCGAATCCGGGCCGTTGATCGGGTGGACGGGCAGGTTCTGTCTCGCCATCTCCGCCTTGAACACGGGATCTTTCATCAGGGTGTCGAAAGCCTTGCGCAGGATCGCCAGACGCTCGGCGGGAATATCGCGCGATACGATGAAGGGCCGGCCCACCTCATCCTCCGCATTGACGATCGCCAGCAGATCCCGCTGCTCCTGGGTGGTTGCGAATTCATCAATGAAGCGCGCGCTATCGGGCATGTCGGCTTCCTTGTCACGGGTGAACCGCACAAAAGGATGCACCTTGCCCTCGCGCAGCCAGGCTGGCGGGAGGCTGTGGAAGGAGCCACAATCGCCGTCAAGCTCGCCGCGCTCGATGGCGAGCCTCTGCTCATTGCTGCCGGGAAAGCCCAGGATCTGCTTGACCGGCGCGTTGAACACCTCGCGCATGGTCGCGCCATTGACATAGTTGCCGGAGCCCTTGCCCGTCGCGCCCAGAATGAACTCCTTGCGCGCCATCATTTCGCTCCACGACTTCACCCCATTGGGGCCAAAGCCATAACAAACCCGAAAATCCGGCGTGACGACGCCCACGAAAGAATATTTCCTGAAATCGACGGGCACCTTGTCCGGCTGAACCACGGACTGGACGATCAGCCCGGGATTGAAGATCACCATCACCGTCCCGTCCTTGGGTTGGGTGGCGTCCAGCGCCCGCACCGCCGTCATGCTGCCCGCCCCCGGCATATTCTGGACGATCATGTTGGGTTTGCCGGGAATATGCTCCGGCAGGAACCGGGCGAGCTGGCGGGCATAGGCGTCATAACCACCGCCGGGGGTGAAGCCCACGACCATGCTGATGGTCTTGTCCTTGTAGAAGTCATCGGCGGCCGAGGCCGGGCTGGACAAAACAAGCGCGCCGAACGCCAGAATGGCGCCGCCAAGCGACCCGAGACCCCTCACTGAACACATGGACGTTCTCCCGATTTCGCCCACCATGCCTTTGCGGGAGACGCTTGGCAACGGCGCGACACGGCCACGCCGGGCGGCGTCAGAATTACGGCGGGACAGGTGGCTAGCCCCTCCACCGCTCCAGCAGGAGATCGGCCGCGACAAAATAGAAAAAAATAAATAAAAACAGAGAAGTAAAGTTTGGATCCTTGCGCCGGATCGATCGGACCGTGACAATATAAAAGTACGCCAGGATCACTAGCGTGACGCTGATCATCGGACGCCTCGGCGCAGGATGACGTGGACCTTGTCACGCGGACCCATCTGGACCGCGCCGGGAAGTCCCGGCGAAAACATCCGGGATTGCGATGGAACCGGGGCATGCATCAAAAGCGCTCAGCCTCGTTAGCAAAGCTCTAGTTGATTCACCCCTGGTCGCTTGTCAACAGGCGATCAGGCGAAGCAGGCCATCTCTAAAGCAGCCCCAACTCCCGCAACTCCCGGCGCAACTCCTCCGGCATCTCGGCCAGTTGCCCCGCGCCTGCGCTCAGATCCTTCGGCGCTTCGTGATCAGCCAGATAGCGCCAACCCTGAAAGGGGCGCTGCGGGCGCGGCATGACCTGGATCAGCGTGGGCTCAAGCACGATCTGGCACCGCGCGATCCCTTCGGCGTCGGTGATCTGGCGCAACTCGGCGATCCTCTGACGCGCGGCGATCTGGCTCTTGATGACCCAGTAGAGCGAGCCCCCGTCCAGCACCTCATCCGCCCGCTTGGGCGAGGAGCGGGTGGTGTGGACCTGCTCAGGCTTGCGCCCGGCGGCGCGCTTCATGGCGAGGGTGGAGGCGATCCACTCCTCCATATCGCGGATCGAGTCCGCCCCAACGCAGAGTTTGATGAGGTGCAAAGGCATGAATGCTTTGTAGCGGGCGCGCTGGCGCGCGCAAGCGGGCGGGCCGGGTCATGCACAGACGACGCCTTTCCCCCATGGGCTTCTTGAACTCGACCGATGGTCCGTGGGACTGTCGGCGGCAAAGGATCTCCCCCATGACCTCCAAGCCCGCCCCGATGACGCCCACACACGCCTTGCGAGGCCCGGCCCTCACCTTCACCGGCGATCCCTTTCTGGAGGGGCTCGAGGCGACCATGGTCCATGAATCCGACGCCATCGTGGCCATGGGCGCAGGCCACATCACGCATTTCGGCCCTGCGGAGACGGTGCGACCCCTGCTGCCGCCTGATCTGCCCATCCGCGACTGCGGAAAGGATGCGCTGATCTGCCCGGGCTTCCTTGACACCCATGTCCATTTCCCCCAGGCGCCGGTCATCGCCTCCTTCGGCGCCCAATTGCTCGATTGGCTGGAGACCTACACATTCCCCGCCGAGGGCAAGTTCGCCGACAAGGATCATGCGTCGGCGGTGGCGAAGGTCTTTCTGCGCGAGAGCCTGCGCAATGGGATCACCACCAGCTGCGTCTATGGGACGGTCTTTTCCCAATCGGTCGACGCGCTCTTTGAAGAAGCCGAGCGGCTGGGCATGCGCATGGCCGCCGGCAAGGTGCTGATGAACCGCAACGCCCCGACCTTTCTGCTCGACACCGTGCAAAGCGCCTATGATGATTCCAAGGCGCTCATCAATCGCTGGCATGGGCGCGGGCGGCTCATGTACGCCATCACGCCGCGCTTCGCGCCCACCAGCACGGACGAGCAACTCGCGGCGGCAGGCGCGCTCTGGCGCGAATATCCCGATTGCTACATGCAGACCCATGTGTCGGGAAATCTCGACGAGATCGCCTGGGTGCGCGACCTCTTTCCCGCGCGCAAGAATTACACCGATGTCTATGACCACGCGGGCCTGTGCGGGCCGCGCGCCATCTTCGGCCACGGCATCCATCTCGATGAAGACGAGATGGGCTGCATGCACGGGACTGGCTCGGCCATCGCCCATTGCCCGACCTCCAATTCCTTCATCGGCAGCGGCGCCTTCAATATCGCGCGCGCCAAGCGGGCGGATCGCCCCTTGCGCGTGGGGATCGGCACCGACATCGGCGGCGGCACGTCTTTCTCGATCATGACCACGCTGGGCGAGGCCTATAAAGCGGCCATGGTCCACAAGCACAGGCTCAGCGCGGGCCATGCCTTCTATCTGGCGACGCGCGGCTCGGCGCAGGCCATGTATATCGAAGACAAGGTAGGCTCCATCGCGCCGGGCATGGAGGCGGATCTTGTGGTGCTCGACATGAAGTCGACGCCGCTGATCGACTATCGCATGGGCTTTGCGCAAGACATTCACGAAGCCCTGTTCATACAGATGACACTGGGCGACGACCGCGCCGTGCAGGCGACCTATGTGGCGGGGGAGTTGCGGTATGAGAAGGCGGGGAATTAACCCCGCCCGACAAACGGCATCTTCGTCGCCATCACCGTCATGAACTGCACATTGGCCTCCAGCGGCAGATTGGCCATGTAGATCATGGCGTCGGCGACATGCTTGAGGTCCATCAGGGCCTCGGGTTCGATGCTTCCGTTGGCCTGGGGCACGCCCTTGCGCATGCGCCCGGTCATCTCGGTCTCGGCGTTGCCGATGTCGATCTGGCCAACGGCGATGTCATATTTGCGCCCATCCAGCGAAGCCGCCTTGGTGAGGCCGGTCATGGCGTGTTTGGTGGCCGTATAGGCCGCCGAATTGGGACGCGGCGCATGGGCGGAGATCGAACCATTGTTGATGATGCGCCCGCCGCGCGGGGTCTGATCCTTCATGATGCGGAAAGCGTGCTGGGTGCACCAGAAGGCGCCATTCAGATTGACGTCAACCACCGCCTTCCAGTTCTCGACCGTGACCTCCTCCAGCATGCCGGGGGGCGAGAAAAGCCCCGCGTTATTGAATAGAAGGTCAAGCCGCCCATAGGTCTTGGCGATGGTCTCGAAAAGCGCCGCCACCTGCGGTTCCTGCGCGATGTCGCAGGGAACCGCCAGCGCGGTCCCGCCCTGCGCGGCGATCTCGCCCGCCACTCTGTCAAGCGGCTCGGGCCTGCGCCCGGCGATCACCACCGTAAAGCCGATGCTGGCCAAAGCCAGAGCCGCCGTGCGGCCAATCCCCGAGCCGCCGCCGGTCACAAGCGCGATCTTCGTCATGGTCTGTCTCCCCCATCTTCGTCTGTGATGCGTGCGATCAGAGCGCCCTGCGCGATCTGCGCGCCCTCCGGCCCCGCCAATTCTTCAATCTTACCCGCTCGCAGCGCCAGGAGCGAGTGCTCCATTTTCATGGCTTCGATGACCGCGACAAGCTGGCCCACGCCAACCTGCTCGCCCACCGAAACCGCGAGCCGCGCAAGCCGCCCATGCATGGGCGCGCGCAAAACCCCATCTCCACCTGCGGCTTTCGCGTGGGCGGCGGCGCCATCATAGGGGCGCACGTCGATCTGGCGCCCATGGCTCTGGACCAGAACGCAAGCAGGCAAGCGCAGCACGCGCAAATCCGCCAAGGCCGCCTCCAGACCATCGCGACCACTTTCCCCGCCGCCAAAGAATACGCGCGGGCCAGGCCATGCGACCTGCGCCTCAAGTTCGCGCCCATCGACCAATATCCGCAGTCCATACAGGCGCGGCGGGCCAAGCTGGAAGCCGTCGTCGCAGGTCCAGGGCGAGGATGAGTCAGACGCCTCGCCCATCAGCAGGGCCAGCGCGCCAAGACGCACCGCCGCCGCCTCGGGCGCCTGCGGCGACAAAGCCAGATCCGCCGCGTTCTGGGCGATGAAGCCCGTGTCGAAATCGCCCTTGCGAAAGGCTGGCGCTGCGCAGAGGGCGGCGAGAAAGGCGAGGTTTGTTTGCACGCCCGCAACACGCATCTGCGCCAACGCCGAGCCCAGCCGATCCAGCGCCACATCGCGCGTGGCGCCATGGGCGGCGACCTTGGCTATCATGGGATCATACCAGGGCGAGACCACGCCACCCTCCGCCACCCCCGCATCGACGCGCAGCCCCTCGCCCGCGGGCAGGCGCAACGCGTGGATGGCGCCCGTGGAGGGCAGGAAACCAGCCTGGGGATCCTCCGCATAGACCCGCGCCTCAACCGCATGGCCAGTCGGGTGAATGTCTGACTGGGTCAGCGGCAGACTTTCACCGCAGGCCACGCGGATCTGCCATTCCACGAGGTCGAGCCCGGTGATGGCCTCGGTGACGGGATGCTCGACCTGCAGGCGGGTGTTCATCTCCATGAACCAGAAGCGCCCCGTGAGGCCCTGTGGCCCACCCTCGGCGATGAACTCCACCGTGCCTGCGCCCACATAGCCCACCGCACGGGCGGCCTCGATGGCGGCGCGCCCCATGGCCTGCCGCACGACGTCCGTCAGTCCCGGCGCGGGCGCCTCTTCGATCACCTTCTGGTGGCGGCGCTGCAAGGAACAATCACGCTCGAAGAGATGGATCACATCTCCGTGGCCGTCCGCAAAGATCTGGATCTCGATATGGCGGGGATCGCGCACGAAGGTTTCGAGCAAGAGGTCGCCATTGCCGAAGGCGGCCAGCGCCTCGCGCCGAGCGCCCTCAATGGCGGGCGCGAAATCGGCCTCAGCGTCGACGCGGCGCATGCCCCGGCCCCCGCCCCCGGCCACAGCCTTCACCAGAAGTGGAAAGCCCACGGCCCGAGCGTGCTGGAGCAGAATCTCCGGCGTCTGATCCGGATCATGATAGCCCGGCGTCACCGGCACGCCGGCCGCCTCCATCAGCGCCTTGGCGCGGTCCTTGAGGCCCATGGCGCGGATCGCCTTCGGCGGCGGGCCGATGAAGGTGAGCCCCGCCCCGGCGACCGCCTCTGCGAAATCCGCATTCTCGGACAGGAAACCATAGCCCGGATGAATGCAGTCCGCCCCCGCCGCCAGCGCCGCCTCGATGATGCGCTCGCCCCGCAGATAGCTGTCAGTCGCCGCAGGTCCACCAATGCAGATCGCCTCATCTGCGCAGCGCAGATGCAAGGCCTGCGCATCGGCGGAAGAATAAACCGCCACCGTACGAAGCCCCATGCGACGGGCCGTGCGGAAAATCCGGGCGGCGATCTCGCCGCGATTGGCGACCAGAAGGCGCGAAAACATCAGGCGGCCTCCCGCGTCGCCGCCTCTTCGGGCCGCTCTTGCGATATGGGCGGCCACAGGAGATCGCGCAGGATCTGGGCGCCCGATTGCAGGCACAGAAAAGCGGAGAGGGAATCCACCATCATCTGCGGCCAAGTCACCGGCTCAAGCCGCGCCGCCATCATGGCGAACGCATAGAGGGTCGAGGTCACGGCGTCGTTGCGGGCGGAAAGCCAGGTGGCCTCGATGACGGGATGATGGGATCCACGAAACCGCCAGAGCATCCCCACGAGAACCCAGGCCTCCAGAATGATCAGCGTCCCGGAGAGGGTGATCGCGAAGGCCTCAACCTCCGGCGGGTCAATGAAGGCGCGCCAGATCTGCCAGATCGTGACAAAACCAGCGCCCAGCAACACAAAGGCCAGCGCAAACCCGGCGTAACGCTCGGCCCTCAAGCCTCGGCCGAAGGCGAGCGCAGCGGTGACATAGATGACGACGTCATAGCCCCACTCCAGCCCGTCGCGGAGCAGGAACCGTGAGTCAAGCACGAGCCCATAGAGCGTCTCGCCCAGGCAGAGGGCCAGAACCAGCGCGGCGATCGCCATGAGCCTTCGCTTGTAGATGAGTTCTGGCATAGGGATGTCCGACTTTTCCGCCAACCGAGGCGTGATTCCTGGCGGAAAAAGCGCCAGGAGGCGCACCTTAAAGGGGCGACGGCCGGATGCAAACCGCAAGGCGGACCCCGCCCGCCGACCAGCTCTGCTTGCGTTCATATGCCGGTGCTTTGAATGCGCTCAGCGACGGCGCTGCGCAAGGAATGAAGAATGGTCAGCGGGTGAGATCGCCAATTCTACGAGGCCCGTGCAGCCCCTCAAACTCCTTCCATCAATTCATCAAGATCGAGGGTCGAGCATTCGCCGAGGTTATGTTGGTGATCATGATGGAAAGATTCGGCAGCCCTGCGTCCCTCCGCATGAAGCATAGTGAGGAAGTCCCATTCGGCGTTGAGCTTTGAGGAGTATCCAAGGTCCGCCAAAAGGCGGCTCGAAATGCGATGAAGGCGCATGCTAGCCCAGCGGGCGCCTTCGGAGCTTTCGGGATTGGCGCTGTGTCGCAGCATCGCCATCATCCGCAACTCCTTGAGCAACACCGCATTGAACGAAATTTCATTCAACCGATTGAGGATTTCGCGCGCCGTATTCGGCGTGGCGGGCCGCTCGACAGGGTTGATCTGCACCAGAATGGTGTCGAGCGCATCGCTCTCGCGGATCAACGGTGTCATTGTGGGATTGCCGGAGTATCCGCCGTCCCAATAGCTTTCCCCATCGATCTCGATGGCCTGAAACAGGGTCGGCAGACATGCCGAGGCGAGAAGAACCTTGGGGGTGATTTCGGGATTGCGGAACACGCGGCCACGCCCTGTGCGCACATTCGTCGCGGTGACGAACAGCTTGATCGGACCATGGGCGATGGCCGCGAAATCGATGGCGCCTGCAAGAATGCCTTCAAGAGGATTTGCGCCGCCAAAGCTGAGACTATAGGGGGAGACAACCCGGGACATCATATCCAGGGCCACAAAGAGCGGCGAATTGTCGAGCGTCCAGCGCCCCAGCAGCACATCGAGCGGACTGCGCCTGAAAGGGCTGAAACGAGCAGAATCGGCAACCTGACTCCAGAAAGCCCCGAGCGCCTGGCGCGCGCCATCGCGCCCGCCCAGCGCATATCCGGAAGTCAGCACAGCGGCGTTCATGGCCCCTGCCGAGGCGCCGGAGATTGCGTCGATCACCAACCAATCTTCTTCCAGCAGACGATCGAGAACGCCCCAAGTGAAAGCCCCATGGGCGCCGCCACCCTGCAAGGCGAGATCGACCGTCAACGGCTTTCGCTGACCTTTGGTCGATACGCCTGAGGAGACAGCGTTTGAGAGAATGGTTCTGGTCAATTCATGTTTCTCGGATTTTTAAAGCGCGAGCGAGATCGCAGCGCCGGCGCGTGTATGCGCGCGAAAGCCCAGCGGAGCGTCGATTGACAACGGGTGTAACGCCCTTTGCGTTCCGATCCTGTCAAAGGACGTCACAAATGTCGCCAAACGCGGCCTAGAATCCCCAACGGCGCACAAACCATAGTTTCACCAGATGCGTCAGCACGGCGTAAGCCACCAGCATGCAGATCAGCAGGGGCCAATAAAGCAAGGGCAAGGGAACGAAGCCGAGCGTGGCCCCGACGAAGGTGAAGGGCAGGCTGACGCCGATGGCGCTGATGATGAGCGTCGTGGCGATGAGCTCCGCGCTGGCGCGGCTTTCAATAAAAGGAATTCTGGCCGTTCGGATGATATGTATGATCAGGGTCTGGGTGAGAAGCGACTCCACGAACCAGCCTGTCTGGAACAGCGCCGGGTTGGACCAGGCGCCAAAGACGAACAACATGAGTCCGAAGGTCGCATAGTCGAAGATGGAGCTGATCGGCCCAACGACGACCATGAATTTGAAGATATTGCCGATGTCCCATCGGCGCGGGGTGGCGAGATAGTCCTCGTCCACATTATCGGTGGGAATGGTTGATTGGGAAAAATCATAGAGGAGATTGTTGGTCAACACCTGGATCGGCGCCATTGGCAGAAAGGGCAGAATGACGCTGGCGCCAAGAACGCTGAACATATTGCCGAAGTTTGAGCTGGCGCCCATGCGGATATATTTGGTGATATTCGCGAAGGTGCGGCGGCCCTCGACCACGCCTGTCTGCAGGACCAGAAGGCTTTTCTCCAGCAAAATGATGTCGGCGGATTCCTTGGCGATATCCACCGCCGTATCGACGGAAACGCCCACATCCGCCGCCTTCAGCGCGGGACTATCATTGATGCCATCGCCAAGAAAGCCGACGACATGTCCGTTCTTCTGCAAGGCGCCAATAACCCTTTCCTTCTGTGACGGCGTGAGCTTGGCGAAGACGGTGGTGCGGTCTGCGGCCTGCGCCAATTCATCCTGGCTCATGCTCGCGAACGCGCCGCCCAGCAGCACGGCTCCTGCGTCAATGCCGACTTCCGTGCAAACCTTGCGCGTGATGATTTCATTGTCGCCGGTGAGAATCTTGACGCTCACGCCCTTGCTGGCGAGCGCTGCGATGGCCTCGCGGGCGCTCTCCTTCGGCGGATCAAGAAAGGCGATATAGCCAAGCAGGGTCAGGCCCGATTCATCGGCGAGGGTATAATCCGCTCTGGGCGTCTCGATGCCCTTGAACGCGACGGCGACCACCCGAAATCCATCGGCGTTCAGCCGCTCCATCTCCTCCTTCGCTGTCTGGAAGTGGCTCGCGTCCAGCAATCCAGTCTCCCCATCAACCCTGTAATTCGTGCAGACCGCGAAGATCTCTTCGACCGCGCCCTTGCAAATCAGAATATGCCGCCCCTGCCTATCCGCGACCACCACCGAAAGCCGACGACGGGAGAAGTCGAAGGGAAGTTCATCCACTTTCGAATAGCCGCTGTCAGCGCCCAATTCCTTGTGCAGCTCCACATGGGCCAGCACGGCTTCGTCCAGCAGATTGCGCAGGCCCGATTGAAAGTGGCTGTTGAGAAAGGCGTAGCGCAACACCTCGTCGGATTCCGCGCCGCGCATGTCCAGATGACGCTTGAGAATGATGCGATCTTGCGTGAGCGTGCCCGTCTTGTCGGTGCAAAGCACATCCATGGCGCCAATGTTCTGAATGGCGCTGAGGCGCTTGACGATCACCTTCGCCCGGGACATGGCCACCGCGCCTCTGGCGAGGTTGACGGTGACGATCATGGGCAGCATCTCCGGAGTCAAACCAACAGCCACCGCCACGGCGAAGAGCAGCGCCTCAAGCCAATCATGCTTGGTCAATCCGTTGATCAGGAACACCGTCGGCGCCATGACCAGAATGAAGCGGATCATCAGCCAGGCGAATTTTTCAATGCCGCGATCAAAGGCGGTCGGCGCCTGCTTGCCCGCGAGGTCTTTCGCCAATTGGCCGAAGAAGGTCGCGCCGCCCGTGCGCAGGATGACGCCGGTGGCGTAGCCCGACACAACGTTGGCGCCCATGAAACAGAGGTTTGGCAGGTCCAGCGGATCATGGCAGGCATCGCTTGCGGCATGGGCGAATTTTTCAGTCGGCATGGCCTCGCCGGTCAGCGCGGACTGGTTGATGAAAAGATCCTTCGCTTCAAGCAGCCGCAGATCAGAAGGGATCATGTCACCCGCAGACAAACGCACGACATCGCCCGGCACAAGGGCGTCCAGACTTACCTCCACGAAGGGATCGCCCGGTGGCGAGGGGCTTCGCCTGACGCTGGCGCGGGTATGGACCATCGCGCGCAGGCGGGCCGCAGCCTCGTTGGAGCGGTGCTCCTGAATGAAAGCGGTCACGACAGCCAGAACGACCATCGCGAGGATGACGACCGCAGCGCGCATATCCCCCAGAAAAAAGGAGGTCGCCGCCAGGGTGAGGAGCAGGGCGTTGAGCGGATTATACAGGCGCCCCCAGATCTCATTGATGATCGTGCTTTGGCGTTCCTTGTTCACGAGGTTGGGGCCAAAGGTCGCAAGGCGCGCCTGCGCCTGCGTTGCGGAAAGCCCCTCCATCGTTGACTGCAACCGCCCCAGCGCCTCGGCGGGTTCAAGGCGGCTGAGGGCCTCAAGGGCCTCATCTTTGAAAACTGGCGGTTGCATGAAGAGGCCCGGAGTCCGACGCTTGACAACGAGCGAGGGGCCACGAGCGTTCCAAAGGAATGTCCGGCGCGTCATATGCATTATGGGGAGCGGCGCGCCGCATCGCCCATCGCCAACCAGGCAAACCGGTCTATTTCGCGTCTTCGGCCCGGGCGCCGGTGGCGTTGATCACCTCAGCCCATTTTTTGGTTTCGCTGGCGACATAGGCCTCGATTTCCGGCAGGGAGCCGCCAAGCGGATCAAGACCCGCTCTGGAAATCTGCTGCACGATGGCGGGCTGCTTCAAGAGATCGTTCACATCAGCGTTGATTTTCGCGACGATGGCTTGCGGCGTCTTCTCCGGCACGAAGAGGGCGACCCAAGTGGCGTCGTCGATGTCGCCAACACCGGTCTCCTTGACCGTCGGCACGTCGGGCAATTCGGCGGACCGCTTTGCGGAGGTCACGGCGAAGCCTTTCAGTTTGCCAGCCTTCACGAGTTCGATGGCGGGCGTCATGGCGACGACGCCAAACTGCACATGGTTCCCGGAGACGGCGACCATGGCGGGCGACGCCCCGGTGAAAGGCGCATGGCGCACATCAAGCTTGCTGATGAGTTTGAAAACCCGTTCAGCGGATAGATGCGGCGCCGTGCCCGCGCCCGCAGAGGCATAGGCGAATTCCCCCTTGCGCGCGAGTTCGAGCGCTTCGGGCAGAGTGTTCGCTTTCAGCGCGGGAGAGCCGACGATGATATTGGGCGTCGTGGCCACAAGCGCGGCGGGCCGCAGTTCGCTTGCGGCATAACCGGGATTGGCGTTGTAGGTGAGATTGATCGAGAAGGCGCTGGTGGTGACGAGGATCGTGTAGCCATCGGGCTCGGCGCGCGCGACCGCGACCGTGCCAATGTTGCCCCCCGCCCCGCCACGGTTTTCAACGATGACGGGCTTGCCCCACTTTTCCTGCAGCGCAGCGCCAATGATGCGCGCGCCGACATCGGTGGGCCCGCCTGGCGCAAAAGAGACGACCAGCTTCACATTGCGCTCGGGATAGGTCTGCGCGGCGACCGGGCCCGCACAAGCGGCGGCGAGACAGGCGAACGCGAGGCGTGCGGTTGCGGCGTTCATCAGACGATCCCTGGCGAGAACATGGTGGCTGCGTTTTCGAGCGTATATTGCGCAATCGCGCGCCGCGTCGTGATCCAGACGTCATCTCGCTCCAGCGCGATCTTCATCATGGCGTCAAAGGCCCAGGCGCCGGCCGGGCGGCCATAGACATGGGTATGAGCCGTCACGTCGAGCATGAAGGGCTTGTCGTCGGCGTCTTCTGTCCCGTCGAGCACATCCTCAAAATGCTCGACCAGCGCGCCGGGACTGTTGCCATAGCGGATGGAGTGCGGCAGATCGTTCACATCCATGGTGAGGGGAATGTTGACGATGCGACGCAGACCGCCGGCGCCGTCGTCATATTCGGCGATGGCGGGCAGATCGTCGTCATTGCAGTCGCCATGCCAGACGAACCCGGCCTCGGCGAGTAGAGCGGGATGGCCGGGAGCGCCGGTGCCGCGCGGCGAAATCCATCCCGTCGGGCGCTCGCCCGTCACGCCCAGCAGCGCCTGAGCGTTTCGCTCGATATTGGCGCGCGCGCCGGCCTCGTCGAGATAGACAGGGATCACGTCCATGCCCCAGGAATGGGCGTAGACGTCGTGACCGGCCTTTTGGAGATCGCGGATCATCTGCGGATTGCGCTGGCAGATGACGCCATTGGTCATGACGCTCGTCTTGATCTCATTGTTTCGGGCGATGCGCGCCAGGCGCTGAACGCCGCGTACGATGCCGTAGTTCGCCCAGGAATGGGCATTGGAATCGAAGTAACCGGGCTTGAGCACATTGCCCATGGGGCCAATGGGCGGCGCTTCGCCATCCGACCAGGCCTCGAAGGCGATGTTGAAGACAATCGCCACGCGCGCATGGCCCTTCCAGTGGAAGTTGTCGTTGGCGCGCAGAATGCGCCTTGGCTCATGGCTCTTGCTGGTCACGCGGTCCCCCCTTCGAAGGCGGCGGGCTTTGATCGCCCACCGGCTGCTAAAACGCGAATGTATGGCAAATTTGGCCCGGTCGCCAGCGCTGGCGGCGCCCTCAACCGCCGGGGGGATGGGCGGCCCCCGCGCCCTGCTTCGCCGCCCGGCGCTTCTCGGCGAGAATTTTCGGCCAGACCTTGGCGATATTGGCCTCGGTCTCGGAGGTCCAGCCTGACTCCGCCTTGGTCAAGGCGGTGGGGGCGTCGCCTCTGGCGGGGACGATATGCACCACCTTGTAGCCTCGCATTTTCAGCTCGCGCAGCAAGGCGGGCAACATTTTCGCGGTCTGGGGGCGCGTGTCGTGGAGCAGGATGATGCCCTTGCCCGCATGGTCGAGCCGCATCAGCAGCAGCTCCATGGTTTGCTGCGGGCTCATGTCCACCCAGTCGGAGGCCCAGAGATCCGCGCCGAAGATGGCGATGTTGCGGCTGGCGAGCCATGCGTTCAGCTCCGGCGTATGGGCGAATCCGGGATAGCGGAAGAAGGGCGTGCGCGGCGCGGCGCCGTCATCCTTGTACGCGGCGCGGTCATCGGCGGAAAAGCCCCGCTCCATGTCCGCTCTCGCCTCCGCCTCGCTCAGGCCACGCATGGTGATGAACGGATGGCTGAAAGTGTGATGCCCCACCGTATGACCGCGCGCGATTTCGCGCTGCACGAAAACGGGATTGGCCTGTGCGTTGCGGCCCACCAGAAAAAAGGTCGCCTTCACGCATTCGTCATCGAGGGCTTTTAGAATCGGTCCGGTTGTGGCGGGCAGCGGTCCATCGTCGAAGGTCAGGACAACCTCGCCTTTTTCGAGCGCAAGAGTCTGTGGATAAGATTTAAGGCCGAGCTTCAATCCGCCCTTCGGATTGACCTCCATGACCCGCGACGTGCCCAGCGCATCGGCGCGCGAACAGGCCTCCTGCGCCAGCGCGGGCGCAGTTGCGGCCCAAAGGCACGCCAGCGCAGCCATTCGCAAAAGAGAATACCGAACCATCAACTCAATCCTTGCTTTTCCAGAACCCTGCGGATGCGATTGCCAGCGCTGGAGTCCACACGTAAGTAGCACAGGTCCCTCGCGCCTGAACGGAGCGCCATGAACGACGCCGCCGCCCCAGACCTGACGCCCGATCCTCCCGGCCTCTATGACGAGGAGGGCGAGATCCGCCGCCCCTTTGTCGAAGCGGTGACGCTCGCCATCACGGCGCATGACGTAACAGCCCTGCTCGAGCTGGTCGGCGATCTGCACGAGGCTGATCTTGGCGCCCTGATCGAGGCCCTCGATCATGAGGACCGCCCCCGCCTTATCGAACTTATGGGGCGAGAATTCGACTTCGCCGCGCTGATCGAGGTCGATGACAGCGTTCGTGAGGATATTCTTGACGAATTGCCCACGGAGACCGTGGCCGAGGGCATGCGCGACCTCGAAAGCGACGACGCCGTCGCCATTCTGGAGGACCTCGACCGGGAGGAGCAGGCCGAGATTCTAGAGGCCATGCCCGCGATCGATCGTGCGACCCTGCAACGCTCGCTCGATTACCCAGATTATTCCGCTGGCCGTCTCATGCAGACGACCCTGCTAACCGCTCCGCCTTTCTGGACCGCCGGTCAGACCCTCGACTATATCCACGACGCCACCGACGACGATCTGCCCGACTCCTTCTTCGAGGTCTTCGTCGTCGATCCCGGCTATCATCTGCTCGGCAATGTCTTTCTGGATGCGCTGGTGCGCGCGCGCCGCTCTGCCCGGCTCGATGAGCTCATGCAGGAGCGCCACTCGGTTCATGTGACCGAGGATCAGGAAGAGGTGGCCCGCCTCTTCGAGCGCTACAATCTCGTCTCCGCACCGGTGACGGACGCCAATGGTCGCCTCGTGGGCGTGATCACCATCGACGACATCGTGGACGTGATCGAGGAAGAGGCGGAAGAAGACATCAAGGCGCTCGGCGGCGTGCGGGCGGGGGAAGATCTGTCTTCCTCCGTTTTGTGGATCACGCGCAGCCGCTTCAGTTGGCTCTTCGTCAATCTGGTCACAGCCTTCATGGCCTCCTCGGTGCTGGGCATGTTCGAAGGCCAGCTCGAAAAGATGGTGGCGTTGGCGGTGCTGGTGCCCATCGTGGCGAGCCAGGGCGGCAATGCGGCGACCCAGACCATGACGGTCGCCGTGCGGGCGCTCGCCACCCGCGAACTCTCCTCCAGCAACGCCATGCGCGTCGCCCTGCGCGAGGTGACCGTGGGCCTGCTCAATGGTCTGGCCTTCGGCGTCCTCACGGGGGTTGGCGCAGGCCTCTGGTTCGCCAGCCCCGGCATCGGCGTCGTGATCGGGCTCGCCATGGTCGCCAACCTGATCGCAGGCGCGCTGGGCGGCATCATGGTGCCGCTGACGCTGGATCGGCTGGGCTATGATCCTGCGGTGTCCTCAGGCGCCTTCGTGACCACAGTGACGGATGTGGTGGGCAATTTCGCCTTTCTGGGGATCGCGACCCTGTGGTTTGGACTGAGCTGAGGCCTTGTTAACGAAGCTTTTGCAAATCCAGTCTAAAAATCGCTGCATGTTCAGCTTGCGTCACGTTCCCCTGCGTTGGAAAGCACCCATCGTCGCCGCTCTTTCAGCAGCGGCCCTGTCTGGTTGCGGTTCCGCCATTCCCTTCACCGACGCCACGGGCTCCCTTCCGCCCGTCAGAAGCGCGGTGCATCCCCCCAAGAGCGCCTTCACTGGCCCCTTCCCCCACGATTTCGCCATCCACGGCATCGACGTGTCGAAATATCAGGGCGACATCGACTGGGCGCAGGTGAAGTCCAGCGGCGTGAAATTCGCCTATATCAAGGCGACCGAAGGCGGCGACCACATCGACGCCAAATTCCAGCAGAACTGGAACGGCGCGAAGGCTGCTGGCGTTCATCGCGGCGCCTATCACTTCGTCTACTGGTGCCGCCCCTGGCGCGAGGAGATGCGCAACTTCATCCAGACCGTTCCCAAAGAGCCCGACGCTCTGCCCCCGGTTCTGGACGTGGAGGCCACGCCCGAGTCCAAGAAGTGCACGCGTCGCCTTGAACGCGGCCCCGCCGTCGCAGAGATGCGCGAAATGCTGCGCGCCATGGAGCACCACTACGGCAAGAAGCCCGTGATCTACACAACCGTAGATTTCTACGAGGCGATCCTGCATCCGAGCGAGCTTGAGGATTATCCGATCTGGATTCGCTCGACCAAATACTCGCCCCATGTGAAATATGGTTCGCGCAACTGGCATTTCTGGCAATACCAGTCGGATGCGCAGATCCCCGGCATAACAGGCAATGTGGATCGCAACGCCTTCAAGGGCGATCACCAGCAATGGCTCGCCTTCATCGGGGATAAGCCGCAGGACACGCCCATCAGAAGCGCCGGAACCTCGTTGAAGCTGTCGCCGTTCTGAGAACGGGAGAGCTTCGCGGGAGACCAGCATGCGCATGCCCTTGGCCATTACGGCCCTCTTGACCTTGGTGCTCGCCTTGCCTGCGGCTGCGCAGATCGAGGTGGGCGGCAGCGCAGGCGCCGGGATCTCGCTGGGACCGCCAGACCCCATGCTCACGCCGCCGAAGCCCGGTTCTGGCGTGCCGTCGCTCGAGAGCGGCCTCACGGACGCCCAGCGCGCCGCCATCTCCCGCGCCATCGAGAAGGACCGGCCCCCACGCGGCGGCGTGGTTTTGGTAGGTCTCGCCGTCCCTGACAACCGGCCCCTGCGCAAACTGCCTGCGGCGGTCATCACGATCATCCCGGCCTATCAGGGCTATAAATATTTCATGGCGGGCCGCGCCCTGAGCGTGGTGGAGCCGGAGACCCGGCAGGTGGTCAATGTGATCCGCCTCAACAGGGAAAAGAAAAACGCAGGCGCGCGGGAGATGCGCTGAAGCCCCGGAGTGCTATAGAGGGGCGAGTTCACCAAGAGCCGCGCCCCATGAATCCTGACAGCATGAACCGCATCGAGACTCTCGCCAACATCGGCTCTTCGCTATTGGGGGTGCAGATGGAGGCGGGCGAGCTTGGGCCCGCAGACGTCTCCGAAAACGCCTGGGTCTTCGGCTATTGCTTCGGCCTGTTCGAGGCCATGGCGCGCTACGCGAGCCTTGATCAATATACGGACGGCATGCGCATGATGAGCATGGGCTTCGGGCGCCTGGTGGGCTCGGCGCCGCAGGGGCCAGTGTTGTTCCGCCTCGCCCTCGACAAGCAGGAAGACCACGCCTTTCAGGAAGGCGCCGCCGTGGGCGAGGCCGATCTGCTGGCCTGGGCCGACGACGCCAACGCCCTGCCCGCCAACCTTACCCGCTTCGCCCGACGCAAGCCACAGGCCGAGTGAGCTTCCCCAACGCGCGCCCGATCATGTAAGCTTTCCCAACGCAGCCAACGCGCATAGCAAGGAAAGAACATGCTGAAGCTCTGGGGACGAACCAATTCGCTGAATGTGCAAAAAGTGCTCTTCTGCCTGGGAGAGCTTGGCCTGCCCTTTGAGCGCGTGGACGCGGGCATGCAGTTCGGCGTGGTGAAAACCCCCGAATACATGGCCAAAAACCCCAATTCCGTGGTGCCAACCCTGGAAGACGACGGCTTCGTGCTCTGGGAGTCCAACGCCATCGTGCGCTATCTCGCCGCCACCCACGGGGCGGGCACGCTCTGGCCCAATGATCCGCGCGCCCGCGCCCTGGCGGACCGCTGGATGGACTGGCAGCAAACCAGCCACAACCCCGCGCTCATGCGGGTCTTCTGGAACCTCATCCGCCAGCCGGGCTCGGTTTCAGCAGCCGAATTCGCCGATGTCAGCGCCAAGGTGGAGCGCTCCATGGATATTCTGGAGGAGGCGCTCACCCACAGCCGCTGGCTCGGCGGCGATGCCTTCACCATGGCCGAATGCGTGCTGGCGCCGGGCGTCCATCGCTATCTGCACCTGCCCATGGAGCGCAAGCCGCGCCCCCATCTGGCGCGCTGGTATGAGGCCGTGCTGCAACGGCCCGTCGCCAAACAAGTGCTCCTGCTTCCCCTGACCTGAAAGCCTGTCCATGACCGATCTCGCCGCCGCCACCTTGCGCTTGCCCGTTCCAGGAGCGCGCATCCCCGCCATCGGCCTTGGAACCTTTCGCCTGAACGGCGCCAAAGCGGTCTCGGCCGTCAGCGGCGCCCTGTCGCTGGGCTATCGCCATCTCGACACCGCCGCCATGTATGAAAACGAGAAGGAGGTGGGCGAGGGCCTGCGCGCCAGCGGCGTGAAGCGGGACGAGGTTTTCGTCACCACCAAGGTCTGGACCACGGACATCGCCAAGGGCGATCTGCAGGCCTCCGCCCAGGCGAGCCTGTCACGTCTGAAGCTCGATCAGGTGGACCTGCTGCTGATCCACTGGCCCAACAAGGCCATTCCCCTGGCGCAGTCCATCGAGGCGCTCTGCGACGCCAAACATCGCGGCTACGCCCGCAACATCGGCGTGGCGAATTTCCCCGCAGCCATGCTGGACGACGCCGTGCGGCTGGCGGCCGCCCACGGCGAAAAGATCGCCACCAACCAATGCGAATATCACCCACGCCTGTCGCAGGCGAAAGTGCTGGAGGCCTGCCGCAGGCATGGGGTGGTCTTCGTGTCCTATAGCCCGCTGGGCCAGGGCAGCCTTATGGCGGATAAAGCCCTCGCCACCATCGCCGCCCGCCACGGCAAGACGGTCTCGCAGATCGTGCTGCGCTGGCATGTGCAGCAAGAGGGCGTCGCGGCGATTCCCAAGGCGGGGAGCGCGGGCCACCAGCGGGACAATCTGGATGTGTTCGGGTTCTCGCTGCCGGACGAGGACATGCGCGCCATATCGGCGCTGGCCAAGCCGGATGGGCGGATGGTGAAGCCGGGGTTCATGCCGGAGTGGGATCGCTGATCCCTACTCGCTCCTGGGCAACCCCAGCCGATACACGCCCCTGAAATCATCGGGGTCGGCGGGTTTGCCCTTGCGGTAGATGATCAGTCGTCCCTGCCGGGCCAGGCCCACGGCGGTGGAGCGCACCTGGGTCAGCCAGCGCCGCCAGGCCAGATCATCCTCGCCGCGCGCCTGTGCGAAAGCCTTGGCCGCGTCGGTGGGGCAGATGGACTTGTCGGCGCCGCGATCCGCGCAGAGCCGCAGGATCGTCTCCTCCAGAGGCAGGCGCTCGGGCTTGTCGGGCGCGGGCTTGGGGGGCTTGGCGGGGGTCTTGGCAGATTCTTCACTCATGTTCTGGACATGCGCGGATGCGCGCCCCGCGTCAAGCGGGGGAGTCATCCTCCAGCGCCCGCCGCGCGTCCGAGCTGAACTGGCGCGCCGCCATGACGCAGATGACCGCCGCTGTCGTCACCATGAAGGCGTAGGGGCCGAGGAACCAGCCGAAATAGGCAAGCGCGAAAAACAGCGCCCTTTGTCCCTTCGTAAAATGGGAGCCCGCGGCGATATTCATCCGGCTGGCGCGACGCACCATGGCGTCGCGCATGGCGTCATCGGGATCGGCGCGCGCGGGGGTGGCGCCGATCAAAATCGCGGTGAAATTAAAGAGGCGATAGGCCCAGGCGAATTTGAAGAAGGCGTAGCCGAAGATGATCAGCAGCCCCACGACCTTCAACTCCCAGAGCACCCGGTCCGCCACCAGTCCCATGGAGGCTTCGGCGACGATTTTCAGCATGTCGTCGGTGGCGCGCAGCATGGTGGCGGCGCCGCCGATGGCGATCAGCGAGGTGGAGGTGAAGAAGGCTGCGCCATTCTGCAGGCTCGCCATGATGTTGGCGTCGACCATGCGCACATCACGACGGGACATTTCCTCCATCCAGCGGGTGCGGTATTGATCCATGGAATGGTTGAGGCCCTCCCGCTTCAGAAAGCCCACGCGCACCGCCATGTTATAGCTGACCCAGGCGGCGAGGAAGAAGCCAAGCGCCACGATGTCGGGTAAACTCAGAGCCATCATGCGCCTCGCTTCGATTCGGAACCGCAGAATGCGCCCCGCTCCCGCCCGCCGCAACCGAGCGCCTCAAAGAGGACCCAAATGAGCGCGCCCGCGCCGCGCGGCAAGGGGACGCTGGTGCGTCTGGGCTCGCGCGAGGTGCGCGCCCATGGGCTGCCCTCCCATGTCTGGCGCGATCTCTTCCATCACAGCATGACCGCGCCCTGGAGCCTGTTCTTCGCCAGCTTTGCTGCGGTTTTCCTCACCATCAACACCTTCTACGCAACGCTCTACTGGCTGGGCGACGCGCCCATCGCCAATGCGCGGCCGGGCTTCGAGGACCTGTTCTATTTTTCCATCGAGACCCTCGCCACCGTGGGCTACGGCGACATGCATCCGCAGACGAGCTATGGCCATCTCGTCGCCACCCTTGAGATCTTCACGGGCATGTCGGTGCTGGCCGTCATGACGGGCCTCGTCTTCGCACGCTTCTCCAAACCTCGCGCACGGGTGCTCTTCGCGAGTCATCCGGTCGTGGGCCCCTACGAGGGCCGCCGCGCCCTGATGCTGCGCATGGCCAACGCCCGCCACAACATGGTGGCCGAGGCCAACGCGCGGCTCTGGATGACGCGGGTGGAGACCACCGCCGAGGGGCAGACCATGCGGCGCTTTCACGACCTCAAGCTGGAGCGTGCGCAAAACCCGGTCTTCGCCCTCAGCTGGACCATCTTCCACATCATCGACGAGACCAGCCCCCTGCATGGGCAGGATGCAGCGGCGCTGGCCCAATCGCAGGCGAGCTTTGTCGTCACCCTCAGCGGCCTCGACGAGACCTCTGGCCAGACCATGTACGCCCGCCACGGCTATGAGCACCACGCCCTGCGCTGGAACCACATCTATCTGGATATTCTGGGCGCGGATGAGGATGGCGTGGCGATCATCGACTATGGCAGGTTTCATGATACGCGGGCGCACCCCGCCCATGGACACCAGCCCCCCACCTGATAGCATCGCCGGATCATCAGGAGGCAAGGCATGTCAATCACGGTCGCAGTCGTCGCGCAGGGAACCATGGGAGCAGGCGTGGGCGCCGCGCTCACCCGAGGGGGCGCGCGGGTCCTCACCTCGCTGGAGGGGCGCAGCGTGGAAAGCGCCGCACGGGCGCGGGCCGCAGGCATGCAGTCGGCCAGCGACGCCGACATGGCCGAGGCCGATTTCATCCTCTCCATCGTACCCCCCGGCGACGCCCTCGCCTTCGCCCAGCGCATGGCGCCCCATCTGCGCGCTGCGGGGAAGAAGCCCGTCTTCGCCGATCTGAACGCCATCAGCCCGGACACAGCCAAGGTCGTCGCCCATGTGATCGAGTCCACAGGCGCGCCCTTTGTGGATGGCGGCATCATCGGCGGCCCGCCGAAGGAAGGCTATGGACCCGCCATCTATTGCTCGGGCGCTAACGCCACCGCCATGGCGGCGCTGCGGACCCATGGCCTCGACATCAGGGTCATGGAGGGGGATGTGGGCGCCGCCTCGGCGCTCAAGATGTGCTACGGCGGCGTCACCAAGGGGCTGACGGCGCTGGGCTCGGCAATGATCCTTGCCGCCACGAGGTCGGGCGCCGACCACGCCCTGCGCGACGAACTGGCCGCCAGCCAGCCCCAGCTCACTCCCTGGTTCGAACGCCAGATCCCCGGCATGTATTCCAAGGCCTATCGCTGGGTGGCGGAAATGCAGGAAATCTCCGAATTCATCGCCGCTGACGAAGCCGCCTCGGAGCTGTTCGCCGCAGTGGCGAAATTCTACGAGCGCATGGCCGCCGACCACGCGGGCGCCAAGGCGGAGACAGGGGCGCTGACGGCCTTTCTGACGCGCAAGCCGGGTAGCTGAGGGGGCAGGCCACAAAGCCATTTACAGGCCTGCGCCAAGGGCTACTCTGCCGCCAGCTTCCCCAGCGGCAGGGTCATCCATGCGCCTTCCCGGACTTCTCCTCTCCGCCACCATGGCCTGCGCGCTGGCCCTGCCCGCTCGCGCGCAAACGCCGGGTCATCCGGACGAGGCGCTGTTTCGGGCCATCTACAGGGAACTGGTCGAGATCAACACGACCGAGTCCTCCGGCGATACGCTGGTCGCCGCCAAAGCCATGGGCCAGCGTTTTCTTGATGCGGGCTTTCCGGCTGCAGATGTGCAGGTGCTCTCGTCGGGCCCGCGCAAGGGCAATCTGGTGGCGCGCTTGCGTGGTGCGGGCGCCAAAAAGCCCATGCTGCTCATGGCCCATATGGATGTGGTGGAGGCGAAGCGCGAGGACTGGGCCTTCGCCCCCTTCACCCTGCAGGAGACCGATGGCTTTTTCCGCGCGCGCGGCGCCATCGACGACAAGGCCATGGCCGCAATCTTCGTCGCCACCCTCATCCGCCTGCGCGCCGAGGGCGCGACGCCCGAGCGCGACATCATTCTGGCCCTGACCACCGACGAGGAGCTCGCGGATTCCCCTCATGACGGCGCCCGCTGGCTCCTCGAGAACCATCGCGCGCTCATCGACGCCGAATTCGCCCTCAACGAGGGCGGCGGCGGGACCATGCGCGAGGGCAAGCCGGTCAGCTCCAATATCCAGCTGGCGGAGAAGGTCTATCGCAGCTTCCAGATGGTGGTGAAGGACCCCGGAGGCCACAGCGCCCAGCCCCGCCGCGACAACGCCATCACGAAGCTGGCGGAGGGGCTGGTGCGCCTCGCCGATTTCGACTTTCCCGCAAGGCTCAATCCGGTGACGGAGGCCTGGCTCAAGATCGTCACGCGCCTTGAGGCGCCCGACATCAAGGCCGCCTATGCCGCGCTGGCGGCGGGAGACAATCGGCCGGAGGTCATCGCGCCCCTGTCAAAGCGCGCAAACTACAATGCGCAAATCCGCACCACCTGCGTCGCAACCATGCTGGAGGCTGGCCATGCGGAGAATGCGCTGGCCCAGACCGCCCGCGCCACTATCAACTGTCGCCTGCTGCCCGACGAAAACCCCGCCGTGGTGGAGGAGACCCTGAAAAAGGTGATGGCCGACGACAAGATCGCCGTGATCCCCCTGGGCACGGTGGTGGACAGTCCGGCCTCCCCCCTATCGCCGCAGGTGATTGCGGCGGTGGAGGAAATCGCAGGGGATCTTTGGCCGGGGATCCCTGTCATTCCCACCCAATCCGGCGGCTATACGGACAGCCGCTGGCTGCGCAAATACGGCGTCCCCGCCTATGGGGTCTCCGGCATCTTCTCCGAAGAAGGCAAGAGCGGCGTCCACGGACTGAACGAGCAGGTGGGCGTCAAACAACTCTTCGACGGGAAGACGTTTTTGTACCGGCTGGTGAAGCGGCTTTCGGGGGCGGAGCGGCCAGGGTGAAGGACCGTCAAACCTTGATGAAATAATGATCCTCGCGAATGGAGTGGACCCACCGGCAGCCCAGCGGCTCCAGCAAACCCTTCAACTGCGAGATTGGACGGGTGGATAGATTTTCGATCTGGAAAATAAAACGGTTTCGGGCGACTGTTTCCTTCATGCCCTCGATGACGTTCAGCTCCCCGCCCTCCACGTCAATTTTGCAAACGATCAGACTGTTTTCATAAAATGACGAACCATCGATGGTCGTCGCGACGACTTCGATGACCTCCTCCTGGTCAGTTTTCGTCCCATCCATAATTCTGGAAAGACCGCGATTTTTTTCATAGCCGATGATGAATTGAAGCTTGCCCTCGCAATTGGACACCGCCTTTTCAACAACCTTCACGCTCGACAGCATTCCATTCAGCCAGAGGTTGGCCCGCAGCTGCGCGAGATTGGACGGGACCGGCTCATAGGCGACGATTTCATCGAAAGTCAGCCTCTGGCTCAACACCACCGGATAGAGCGCCGCGTGGGAGCCTATGTCGAGCAGGATAAGCGGTTCGTCGGCCTGCTGCTGGCTCCGGACCAGGTCGGTCAGAAAATCCACCTGAGGCGCCTCCCAGGCGCCGCGGAGAAGCAAATGACGATCCACCGCATTGATCTGGTCAAGCAAAAGCAAGGCGCCCATGCGCCTCTGCACAAGACAACGGGTGCTGAAGTAGCGATTAAGCCTGCGCAGGAAACTATAAATCAGCCTGCTCGGCAGCCTGTATTTTTGAATGGCGGGAGGAACATACAGCATTTTACTACCTACAGCTTTACTGTTACTATATCAATTATTACAATAGTAACCTTTACTGGACAAGCTGAGCTGTTTCCGAAGAGTCGACGGCGAGTTTTGCTTTAACGAGGAGCGAAACGGCGCGGCCTCACGCTTCCGCTTCTTCGAAGTAATCGAGATCGATCCGCCGCAGCTCGATAGTGCGCTCGGTGCGTACGCCCACGCCATAACGGATCATCAGACGGGTCAATTCGGCGCCATCGATCAGGATGATGCGCTGGGGAACGCGATGGGCATATTCCCGGGCGCCGCGCGAGAATGAACTGGTGGTGACGAAGACGCCCTTGGAAGCGCCCTGCCCGACCAGAGCGCCAGCGAATTGCTGAATGCGCTCGCGCCCGATGGAATTGTCTGCGGCATAGCGTTTGGCTTGGATATAAACGACATCCAGCCCCAGAGGGTCTTCATTCACAACGCCGTCAATGCCCTCGTCGCCGCTTTTTCCAAGCCTCTGAATGACGCTATCGCGACTGCCGCCATAGCCCATGGCGACAATGAGATCGACCACAAGCCGCTCGAAGAAAGAGGGCGAAAGCTCCCGGATACGATCCAGCAACTGCCCGCGAAGAGCTTCAAAAATGGCTTCGGCTGAAGCCTGCAAGGTCTCTTCAGGCGTTCGCGCGGAGAAGTCAGGAACCGGATGGAGCGAATCCGGCGCAGCCTTATCGTCTGCCCGGTCCCCCTTGGGCGATTGGAAGGCGAGGAACTCGGGGAATTGCCGCAAGACGCGCGCATCCACACGCTCCGGGTTTTGCGCCAGCAAGGCATGGCCGCGATCAGTGATCACGAAATGCGCCCGTTTTGTCCGTCGCAAGGCCCCGGCTTTATCGAGATAGGTGCGCGCCCAATGAACCCGGTTCGCCAACAGGGTCTGCTTTGCGCTTGGTATTTGCTCGGCAAGGTCCTCCGCAGATAAGCGAAACTGGGCAGCCATGAACGCCGCCGCTTCGCTGATGCTTTTCTCACGGCCATCGGCGCAGAACTGGAGCAATGGCCGCATGCAGGATTGATAATCTGGAACCGCCATGGCTCAAGCGCCCTCAATCATTCAAAATCGAAAATAAGCTTAGCAATAATGGCGCGGAAAGAAAGAGGTTGGCGCCCGCCGCTCCAATCCCGGAAAAACAAAACGGCGCCCATGGCTGGGCGCCGTTTTGATATGGTGCGGTCGAGAGGACTCGAACCTCCACTCCGGTTAAAGAACTAGCACCTCAAGCTAGCGCGTCTACCAATTCCGCCACGACCGCATGGGATGAAGGGCGAACCCGACACCGTCAGGGGGGTGACTAACAAATCGCCTCCCCCCTGACAAGGCCGAAGCGACGCTTTTCCTGTTTCAGCCGCAACTGGTGTAGAAAGAGCCGTCCCAACCGCGAGCGCCAAAGTGCAAGACTGCCCCGCCCCCACCCGCGCCTCCACCGTGAGCCTGATGCCCACAAGCCCCGGAAACCCGGTGGAATGGCTGATCACGCCGGGCTTCACCTCCTATGCGGAGGCCCTCAAAACCATGGAGGACCGGGCCGAGGCCATCGCGAGGGGGGAAGCGAACGAACTCGTCTGGCTGATCGAACATCCCCCGCTCTACACCGCCGGAACCTCCGCCAAGGCGCAAGACCTGCTCGATTCCCGATTCCCTGTGCATGAAGCCGGACGCGGCGGACAATATACCTACCACGGCCCCGGCCAGCGCATCGCCTATGTGATGCTGGACCTGCGGCGACGCAAACAGGATGTGCGCGCCTTTGTCTGCGCGCTGGAGGCCTGGCTCATCGCAACCCTCGCGGCCTTCAATGTGAAGGGCGAGCGCCGCGATGACCGGGTGGGCGTCTGGGTCGCCCGCCCCGACAAGGCGCGCGGGCTCGATGGGTCCATGGCCGAGGACAAGATCGCGGCGCTGGGCATCCGCCTGCGCCGCTGGGTGACCTTCCACGGGGTCTCTCTCAATGTGGAGCCCGATCTCTCGCACTTCTCAGGCATCGTGCCCTGCGGCATCGCCCAGACCCACTATGGCGTCACCAGCCTTGTGGACCTCGGCCTGCCCGTGACCATGCCGGAGGTGGATTCGATCCTGCGGCGGGAGTTCGAGGGGGTGTTCGGACAGACGGAGGGCTAAGGCCCCTCCCGCAACACGCAGAACCCGCTCCCCGGCGCCAGCGCGTCGGCCTCGACGATCTGCATGCCGTCCACCCGCGCCGCATAGGGGCCGCGCGCGCAGGCTTCGCACAGGGCCGCCACATCGTCGGCGGAACCGCTGAACACCGCCTCCACGCGCCCGTCCGCCAGATTGCGCACATGGCCATCCACGGGGCGGCGGGCGGCCTCGCGGGCGACGAAGGCGCGAAAGCCCACGCCCTGCACCTTGCCCGCCACAAAGACCCGCATGCTGCGCCGCTCGCTCATGGCGCATCCTCCGGCCAGAGGGGTTTGCCCGTGTATTTGATGGCACGCCCGCGCGCGACCGGCGCAGGCGCAAGGGCGCCGCCGGGGGCTAGGCTGCGCAGGTACGCGATATGGTCATCAGGCAGGCCCACGCTGGTGGCGGCGGCAATCACCGCCTCCAGATAGCCCGGCGCAGGCGCCACGCCCCGCGCCTCCCCGCCCCGCCCCACATAGACCAGCGCCCGCACGGACCCGCCCTCAGCCCGCAGAATGGGCTGGGTGATCTTCTGGTAGAGGCCAGAGCCTACCTCCTCGTAGCGATCCAGCGCAGGCACGTCGGCGAAGGCGAGATCGAACAGCAAGCCATGGACCATGGCGGACCCATCGGGAACCACCGTGGCGTAGCCCTCCTTCATGATGGCGACGCGATGGCGCGCCAGTCGCCCCAACCCCAGCGCCCGCGAACGTGGACAGCGCTGCGCCATGGCGGGAATATCCAGATTGGCGCCATAGGCGAAATAAAGCGGCATGGATGGAGGTCCTCGGGAGCGCGAGGGATGGCGCAGGCGGGTCGGGATGTAAAGGTGGGCGCCGCAGCCTGACTTGACCGCCACATTGCATAGCCCCCTCGACTATGAGAAAAGGCGTCTTAAACTGAACGCCAATTAGAAATTGATTCAACCGGGAGCAGCGCCATGACCAGTCCCATCGACCGCCGCCATTTCCTCAAGACCTCCAGCGCCGCCGCAGCCTTCATGTGCGTGGAGCCCGTGCGCGCTGCGCCGATCCAGATCCCCACCGTTGACCGGCTCTCGATCCGCGTTCTCATGGATGGCGCCGCCAATCTCTTCTATCGGCCAGCGGAAGTCGCAGGCGTCAAGAGCGAGCGTCCTCCCGCCGTTTCCGACTATCGCCGCGCCCTGCACAACGAATGGGGCCTTTCGCTGTTTCTGGAATCGCAGCGAGCGGGCGAGGCGCGCACGGTGATGCTGGACTTCGGCTACACCTCGCAAGGCCTGCTCAACAACATCGAACTGCTGGGCGTCGATCCCCGGAAGATTGACGCCCTGGTGGTGAGCCACGGGCATTTCGATCATTTCGGCGGATTGCTCGGATTTCTCGACAAATACCGCGCGTCCCTGCCCGCCGATGTGAAGCTCTATACCGGCGGCGAGGATAATTTCTGCCATCGCTGGAACGGCGCGCCCGGTTCCTTCGCAGACTTTGGCGCGCTGGATCGCCGCGCGCTTGTGGCTCGGCAGGTATCCACCCTGTTGACCGAGGCGCCGGTCGTGGTTGCGGGCCACGCTTTCACCACCGGCCCGATCAAACGCGGATCCAATGAAAAGGTCCTGCCCAACACCAATGTCGAATTCGGCATGAAGGATGGGCTTGGCTGCAACGCCGCCCATTACACGCCAGCCGAACTGCAAGGCAAGATCGTCCCCGATGAGCATCTGCACGAACACGCCACCTGCTTCAACATTCGCGACAAGGGCCTCGTGGTCATCACCTCCTGCGGCCACGCGGGCGTCCTCAACACCATCGCCACCGCGCGCGAGGTCTCGGGCGTGAACAAGATTCACGCGCTGGTGGGCGGCTTCCATCTGGGCCCCGCGCCCGATCCCTATCTGAACGACATCGTCGCGCAGTTGAAGGAGGTCAATCCGGACGTCCTCATTCCCATGCATTGCAGCGGCCAGAATTTCATCGACGCGGCACGCAAGATCATGCCGGAAAAACTGCTGGCCTCGACGACCGGCGCGCGCCTGACCTTCGGCGCGTGATCTTTCTCGCGCGCCTGGGTTTGCTCGCCGCCCTGCTCGCCTCGGCGCCCGCCGCCAGCGAGCAGGAGACGCGCTCGCCCGGCGCGCTCATGGACGCGCTGATGTGGGGAAAGGAACCCGTGGGCGGGCCCTTCGCGCTGCATGATCAGCACGGGCGCCTGCGCACCGACACCGAGTTTCGCGGCAAGCTGCTGCTGCTCTATTTCGGCTACACGCGCTGCCCGGATGTGTGCCCGGCGGATGTGCTGTCGATGACGCTCGCCCTGCAGGGCCTTGGCGACCGCGCGGTGGGCGTGCAGCCGATCTTCGTGACGCTGGACCCAGAGCGCGACACAGCGGAACACCTCGCCGATTATCTCGGATCCTTCGACCCCCGCTGGATCGGCCTCACCGGCGACAAGACCGCAATCGGCAAGCTCGCGCTGGACTACAAGATCTGGTTCGCGAAAGCGGACAATGCGCGGGGAGATGATTATTCCGTCGATCACACCAGCGCGATTTTTGTTGTTGGGCGCGATGGGAGATATATCGGCTTCCTGCCGCCGGGCACGGAGCCTGGACGGATTGGGGAGGCTTTGCGGGGGTATTTGTAGGCGGGGCAGCGCCCCCTCACACAAACTCCATGATCACCGCATCCACCGCCAGACTATCCCCCTCGCCTGCGTGGATCTTGCTCACGGTCACGTCCCGTTCGGCGCGCAGGACGTTCTCCATCTTCATGGCTTCCACCATGCAGAGCGCTTCGCCCGCCTTCACCTCCTGCCCAACAGCCACCAGCATCGCCTTCACGAGGCCGGGCATGGGGCAGAGCAATTTCTTCGAGGTTTCAGCCGCCTTCTTCTCTGGCATCAAAGCCGCCAGTTCGGCCTCGCGCCGCGTATAGACGCGAGCCTCGACGCGCACGCCACGGTGGGCGAGTTCGAGGCCGTTGAGGATGGGGAAGACCTGGCAGGAAACGGGCTCGTCATCGACTGTTCCGCGCCACACGAACTGGCCGGGCGCCCAGTCTGAGACAAGATGATGCGCATGCACGCTGGCGTCGTCAAAGCGCACCAGCAATGCGCCATCACCCTCGTCCAGCGTCACGTCAAAGCAGGCCTTGCCGAGCATGACCGTGCGCGCGCGTTCGAAATTCACGGGGCGCTGGGTCTGCATCTGGCCGCTGATCTGGCGCTTGCGCTCGTTCATCACATGGTCGGCGGCCGCCGCGATGGCGGCCATCACATGGGCGGTCTCGCCCTGCGCCACCAGTGGCGCGAAACCATCGGGATATTCCTCCGCGATGAAGCCGGTGGAGAGCCGCGCCTCGCGCCAGCGCGGATGCTGCATGAGCGATGACAGGAAGGGGATGTTGTGGCGGATGCCCTCGATCACGAAATCATCCAGCGCGCGCGCCTGCGCCTCGATGGCGGTGAGCCGGTCGCCCGCATGGGTGACGAGCTTGGCGATCATGGGATCATAATAGATCGAGATTTCCCCGCCCTCGAACACGCCCGTATCGTTGCGCACGGTGATCCCGTCGCGATGGCCTTCCGCAGGCGGGCGATAGGTCACCAGGCGCCCCGTGGAGGGCAGGAAGTTGCGGGTGGGATCTTCCGCATAGATGCGGCTCTCCACCGCCCAGCCCTTCAGATGCACATCGCTCTGCTTGATGGCGAGCGGTTCGCCAGCGGCCACGCGGATCATCTGCTCCACGAGATCAACGCCCGTGATGAGCTCGGTCACGGGATGCTCGACCTGCAGGCGCGTGTTCATCTCCAGAAAGAAGAAACTGCGGTCCTGTCCCGCCACGAATTCCACCGTGCCCGCGCTGTCGTAGTTAACGGCTTTGGCGAGCGCCACGGCCTGCTCGCCCATTCTGGCGCGGGTGGCCTCGTCCAGCAGGGGCGATGGCGCCTCCTCGATAACCTTCTGGTTACGACGCTGAATGGAACATTCGCGCTCACCCAGATAAATCACATTGCCATGTTTGTCGCCGAGCACCTGAATTTCGATGTGGCGGGGATTGACGATGAACTTTTCTACGAAGACCCGGTCGTCGCCAAAGGACGAGCGCGCCTCGGACTGGGCGCGAGTGAAGCCTTCGGCCACCTCTTCACGGGTCCACGCGATGCGCATGCCCTTGCCCCCACCCCCGGCCGAGGCCTTGAGCATGACGGGATAGCCGATCTCGTCGGAAATCTTAACGGCATGCGCCGCGTCCTCGATCACGCCAAGGAACCCCGGCACGGTCGAGACCTTGGCGGCGTTGGCGAATTTCTTCGACTCGATCTTGTCGCCCATGGCGGCGATGGCGTGGGGATTGGGGCCGATGAAGACGATCCCCGCCTCCGCCAGCGCCCTTGCGAAGGCCTCGCGCTCCGACAGGAAGCCGTAGCCAGGATGCACCGCCTCGGCGCCCGTCTGCTTGCAGGCCTCGATGATGCGGTCGATGAGGAGGTAGGATTCGGTGGCGGCGGGCGGGCCGATATGGACGGCCTCGTCGGCCATCTCCACATGGAGCGCATCGCGGTCGGCGTCCGAATAGACGGCGACGGTGGCGATTCCCATGCGCCGGGCGGTCTTGATGACCCGGCAGGCG
>CANGTC010000017.1 GCA_947456505.1 Beijerinckiaceae bacterium | reverse complement strand
TGGGTGAGCACGATAATGATCGCATTTCTCTATGGAGGTAGCGATATGGCAGACGATCCAAACCGTGTTTGGCCGACGGGATTAACCGCCGCGGAATCTGAGGACTTGCACAAGCACCTGATCGATGGGACCCGGGTTTTCGGGGCCATCGCTCTGTTCGCGCATTTCCTCGCCTATGTTTATTCACCCTGGCTTCACTAAGGGAGATCGAACATGAACCAAGGCAGACTCTGGACTGTGGTTAGGCCCACCGTTGGGCTTCCCCTTTTCCTCGGCGCAGTGGCGATCACTTCGTTGATCATCCACTACTCCATCTTGACGCACACCACCTGGTACCCGGCATTCATGCAGGGCGGTCAGAAGAAGGTCGCGATCGAGACCCAGACGACCGCTCCGGCCGCTCTGGCTATGAACGATGTGACGACCGTCAAGTAACGGTTTTTCCTTCGTTTACGGAACAAGGGGCCGGGATCCTGCGATTCCGGCCCTTTCAAACAAACGGCGGTCAACGCCGGGATTTGCGTGCGAATAAGCGCGCACGCCCACAAAAGGATCAAAGGGCGCGCCGTCGTCCCTTGATCCATGTGGCCCCGAAAGGACTGGCTCACATCATGAATCGCGTCAGCCTGAAGTTCATGCACACATGGGTGGGCCTTGGCTCCCGCTTCCTGCCTTTCGCCGATGTGGCGACAGCTGATCTGCCGCTCGGGCGACTGCTGCGCCTTTCCATGTTTCAGGTCACGGTCGGCATGGCGCTTGTCCTGCTGGTGGGCACGCTCAATCGCGTGATGATCGTCGAACTTTCGGCGCCTGCCTCGCTGGTGGGGGTCATGATATCCCTGCCGCTGCTTTTCGCGCCCTTTCGCGCGCTCATTGGCTTCAAGTCGGACACCCATCAGTCAGCCCTTGGCTGGCGGCGTGTGCCCTTCATCTTTCGCGGCACCATGGTGCAATTCGGCGGCCTCGCCATCATGCCCTTCGCCTTGCTGGTGCTGTCGGGTGGTGGCGAGTCGGCGCGCTACCCGGTCTGGGTCGGCCAGTTGGGCGCAGGCGTTGCCTTTCTGCTCGTCGGGGCGGGTTTGCATACCGTGCAGACCATCGGCCTGGCGCTGGCCACCGATCTGGCCCCGCCGGAGTCTCAGCCCAAGGTTGTCGGCCTTATGTATGTCATGTTGCTGCTTGGCATGATCGTCAGCGCGGTGGGCTTTGGCGCGGCCCTGCACGACTTCAGCCCGCTGCGGCTCATTCAGGTGATTCAGGCCTGCGCGGTCATCACCCTGGTTCTGAATGGCGTCGCCGCCTGGAAACAGGAAGGGCGCCATGCGGCGCGACGAAATCCCATGCAACGCCAACCCTCCTTCCGGGAGTCCTGGGACTCCTTCGCTGAGGGCGGTCATGCGGTGCGCCGGCTTCTGGCGGTTGGCTTTGGCACCATGGGCTTCAGCATGGCCGATGTTTTGCTCGAGCCCTATGGTGGGCAGATCCTCGGGCTAAGCGTTGGCGCAACGACAAGCCTGACGGCGACTCTGGCGGGCGGGGGCCTGCTTGGTCTCGCCCTCGCCTCGCGCGTCTTGAGCCGGGGCGCCGACCCCTTCCGCATGGCCAGCTATGGCGCCCTCACGGGCGTGCCCGCCTTCCTTCTGGTGATCGCAGCGGCGCCTTTCGATATGCCCGAATTCTTTGCGGTCGGCACCCTTCTGGTGGGTTTTGGCGCAGGTCTCTTCGGCCATGGCACTCTGACGTCCACCATGAATCTCGCCCCGCGCAATCAGGTTGGATTAGCGCTTGGCGCCTGGGGCGCGGCCCAGGCCGTGGCTGCGGGACTGGCCATCGCGATTGGCGGCATTATTCGCGATGTGGTGGCGAATTCGCCCGCCCGGAGCCAGTTCGGCCACGCCACCGGCTATCTCTGTGTCTACACCCTTGAAATCATTCTGCTGATCTGGACGCTCGTGACCATGGCGCCGCTTATGCGCAAAAGCCTGGGCCTCTCCGCCAGACGCAGCGACGCCTTGACCTAGAGACCGGAGGCCCAGGCGATGCACAGGAGAACCCCCGCGACGCCAGCGCTGACATGGGCCAGAAGCATGGCGTTGCCGGTGAGGCGGGAGCGTCGGCCAAGGATGGGGGTGAGGAGGCCGATAAAGGCGGCCAGAGCTAAAAACCCGGCGGCGACGTTGCCGAAATCTCCGGGCGGCAAACCATCGTTGCTGGGCGTGCCCTTCAGCAAAACGACCAGAAGTTCCAGGGCGCCCAGGCCCAGAAGCAGATGCAATCCAATCAACAGCGGCTTTCGTATGCCGCGCAGGTGGAGAATGACGAGAACCAGCCCAAGAGCCATGGCGGCGAGCGGGAGAACGATAAACGGAAACATCGGCATGTCAGCACCCGGCCAAAAATACGAGCTGCGGTCTCGCTCTGAGGATAGCCTTCAATGCCTTGCGCGGGCAATGGCGGGCGGCCATTTCAAGAGAGTGCGGATGATCCCTCGCAAGGCCCGCGAGGGCGGCGAAATCTCCGCGTCATTGCATCAGCCGGGCTTGCCAGACAGCACATTCTATATCAAATTTGACCATCTCGTGTGGTCGGCGAAAAACCCCACAAAGCCGATAGTTGCGGCGCTCGAATTCAACCCTAACAGACAGGCGCGAACGCTATGAGCACACTCATCACCCGAATTTATGAAGCCTATGGCGACGCCTTGAGCGCGGTGAACGAACTCAAGCGGAACCGGTTTGGCGACAATGCGATCCATCTCATTTCCATGGCCCCGAACGACCCCTCGGAGGCTGAAATGACGCTTGAGGACCGCATCATCAAGGCGGGCGTTCCCGCCGGTGACGCAGGCGTCTTCGCGGCCGCCATCCGGGAAGGTCATTCACTCGTGGCGGTCAGGGCGGTGATGGGCGTAGGCCTGAAGGCCACGGCCATTCTCAACGCTCATAATCCCAAGCAGGGCGCCGTCGAACGCAAGGATTATTACGTTTCGACCGTGGATCAAGGCACGCCGCTCTCCTCCGTCTTCGGCCTCCCCGTCCTGCTGCGCGACCCCACACCCTTCGCAACCTTCTGGAACATGCCCTCGCTGGTGCGCTCCTCTACGCCGCTTTCCAATTGGTTCAGCGTTCCCACCCTGTGGCGCCAGCCCTCGACTGAAACCACCTTCTTCGGTTTCCCCAAGCTCCTGCGCAGCAAGCAGACCCTCTCCTCCTGGTATAATCTGCCCCTGCTCATCAAGAGCGGGCGCCCCTTCAACGAGTTCTTCCGCATGCCGGAACTCACCAGCGTGGCGGCGCCCTTTTCGGCCTTTTTCCGCATTCCCTCGCTGATCAATGAGCGCGGCTGGGATGCGCAGGTGCAGGGCGTGCCCAAGCTGGTGGACAATTCCGCTTCCCTGTCGAGGTTCTTTGGCTGGCGGGTGCTGACGGAGAAGAGCTCCCCGATCTTCCCGTCCTCGGGCGTGAACAATCTGAGCGACACGCCCGCGCCTCTCTCATCGATCCTGTGCATACCCACGGTGTTGAAAGGCGGCGGCTCGCTCTCGGGCGCGTTCGGCATCCCGTTGCTGCTGAACAAGCGCAAGGCCAGCCATTAATCGAATGATCCATTGTTCGAGCGGAGCCAAAGGCGCTTCGCTCGAACAAGAGGCTGCATGAAAGATGGCGTTGTGCGCTACTTGCAAAGCCTAGGGCCGCCAGCCTTCCATCCAGATTTCAAAATCAGCGAAGGTTTTGACCGCACCCTGAATGGCCAGGGCCTCGCGCGCCTCATCTCCCGCAAAGGCGTCCAGCCCCTCGAGAAACCCTCGCCACATCACGCCATGGCGCTCGCCGTAGCCCAGGAAGAACCTGCGCCCTTCGCCTTCCGATCCGCCAAACAGGCCCGCAAGCGCACGAGCGATCTGGATGCCGCCCAGGGTTGATCCCTCCACCACATAGAGCGCGCCCATGAAGGACGCTTCATCGGTCGGGCGAAAGATATGGTCGCAGCGGGGCAGTTGCGCGATCTCGTCGGCGTCGAGGCCCAGCGTCATCAGGTCAGCTTCCAGCATGGGCGCGCGGGCGCGGTCGGCCATCACGATATCCAGATGAAGGCTGCGCGCAATCTCCTCCAGCGCCCCCTCGAACGCCCTGTGAAACCCCCAAAGGCGGGCGAGGAGAAATCGATAATCGTCACGCGTCATGGCGCCGGATGCGGCGGCGCCCAGCCCGACATGGCCATGCAGACGCTCATGGATTTGCGCGGTGGCTTCGCGCAGGCGGGTTCGCAGGTTGTTGACGGCCTTCATGGCTTGTCGCCACCCGCGCCATCCGCCTCGCCAGCTCCCAGTGACAGATGCTCAAGCACCTCGGCGGTGCGCGCCACGGACGCGCGGACGCTTTCCAGCAGGCCGGGCATGCGCGCCGTGTCAAAGCCATCCGTGATTTCGAGAGCCGCCAACTGCGCATTTTCGATGATGGTGGACAGGAGCGCCTGAGCCGCCAGATCGCTTTGGGAGAGCAAGGGTCCCTTCGGCTTGCGGTGGCTTTGCAGGATCCCTTCCTGAAAGCGCCGTCGCGCCGCGTCCGCCGCCTTGCGCTCGGTCAGATCCATGAACAGCAGAACATAGCCCAGCACCCGGTCGGGCGAGGACATGACGGGATCAGCACGCACGAGCAGGGGCTTTCGTTCGCCGCGCGCGTTTTCCAGCTCGACTTCGCCGCGCCAGGGCTGACGGGACTGTTTCAGCGCCAGCAGCCTGCGCTGGATCTCGCCGGGATCCGTGAAATAGTATGGCAGATCCTCAAGCGATTTCACGGGGCGGTTGCCCGTGCCCAGCAAGGCGGCGAAGGCGGGATTGGCTTCCAGGATCTGTCCATCCGCATTGGCGACGACCACATGCTGGTCCGAAGAGCGGACCTGACGCAACACCTGTTCAAGCTGGTCCTGAGCGATCAAAATCCGCACGGACCTGAATTGCACGATCACATCGGTGACGCTGGCGCCGATCAGTTGGGCGGCGGTGAGGTCGGGAACCGTCCAGGGATCGGAGGTGCCTTCGACCACCTGATGCCATTGAGCAAAGGAGCGACGCGGAGACAATTCCAGAGGATCATCCGAAGTGGACATTTTCTGGAAGGGATTGCCGCCCCAGGTGACTGTGCGCACCCGTTCATTGCGAAACCAGATCAGCATGTCGCTGGCTTCGCCGGAAATGCGGGTCGCGACCACGCCGCTGGCGACGCCGATCAACGGAGTGAAGGCGGCCTCTTCGGCTGCGAGGGTCGAGGTGGCGTAGAGGCCATCGGCGATCTTCGGCTCCAGCCAACGCCCGATATCGCGGATCTGCTCGGTCGCGGGGACATCGCCGGTGGCGAGGATCTGCCCCTCGAAGAGAAGCGCAGCGCCGGTGGCGTTCAGGGGCAGCAGGAGCGAGCGGGCGCTGTCGAAGAGCGCGCTGCGCCAGTCGCCGTCGCGCGAGATGCTCTCGACCATTCTTTGTTCAAGGCGGCGCACGGAGAGTTCGGCCTGCCCCAGGGTGAAGCTTTCCAGCGCGGTGATGCGCGTGCCGATGACCTCTGCGAGCAATTCGCAGACGGCGCGCATTTCAAAGGGCAGAAAGCGCGGCGAATAGTGGTGGCAGGACACCAGCCCCCACAATTTTCCGCCCACCATGAGCGAGACGACCAGGGTGGCGCCAACGCCCATGTTCTTGAGATACTGTGTGTGGATGGGCGACACGCTGCGCAGGAAGCACAGGGACATGTCGAGATCCTCGCCCGTGAAAGGCGAGAGGCGCGGCGCGAGGGGCTCGGGCTGATAGTCAATATCCGCGAGCAGGCGCACCCGGTTTTGCTCATAAAGGCGGCGGGCGATTTGCGGAATGTCGGTCGAAGGGTAGCGATTGCCGAGGAAGGCCTCCAGCTCCAGCTTCTTCGTTTCGGAAAAGACCTGGCCATGGCCAGCCTCGTCAAAACGATAGACCATCACCCGATCATAGCCCGTCAGATCCTCGAAGACGCGCGCCACCTCATCGCACAGTCCCTGCAAGGTGCTTGCGCTGAGAAAGTGCTGGATCGCCTGTTCGATCTGGGGCGAAACATCTTGCAGCGGAACGGCCCGTTCGAGCTCAATCACCAATCCGCCGCCACGCGGATGATGCAGAAGCGCGGTGAAGGCCTCTGCCGGATCGCCCAAATGGCAACGCAGCGAAACAGGGATCGCTTCGATCTTGGCGCCGAGATAGGGCCGCACAGAAGACCAGAGATTGCCGCCAAACGCCTTGAGCGGCCGTCCCAGCACGTCGCCGGAAACGCCCATGAAGGGGCCGGCCTGGGCGCTGGCCTGAACGATCACGCCATCTGGCTCACGCAGCAGCAGCAGGGCGCCATAGGGCTGAATCGAGGCGGCGAGGTGGATCTGCTCCCGCTCGCAATTGGTCAGGTCAGCCGTGCCGAAAGCGGGGGAAGCACCCTGTCCAGAGGCCAAATCACGCGTCTCCAAGGACGCGCTCCATAGACGCGTCTCATCATTTAACGTCTAGAACATACTTTTTCAATTTGGAATGCAAGCTCTGCCTGCTCAGGCCGAGCCGTTTCGCCGCATTGGTGATGTTGCCCTTGCACAAATCGAGAACCGCGATGATCGTCTTGCGCTCGATGGCTTCGGTGGAGGCGCTCACCAATTGCTCCAGCGAGAAGCCCTCCGCATAGTCTTCGACCGCGCCAGGACCAGCGATGCCCTGGCCTTCCGAAAGACGGGTCGTCACATCCCGCAGGAGAAGCCCGAAGTAGGCGGGCTGGTCCGGCCGGTCGCCCACGGCGGAAATTTCCACCTGAGTATTGGAGCCCAACTCCCCGTAAATCATGGTCGTCAGCAAACGCACGCCGCCATGGCGATGCACCAGGTTCAGAATGAGCGAGGCGTCGGCGCCGGGATGGGATAGCCAGCGCTCGATCTTCTCGCCCAGCACCGCGTTTTCCGCGCCGATCTGGATGAGATCGAGAAAGGTGTGATTGGCGCGCTGGATCACGCCGTCCCGGTCCACGATGGCGAAGCCATCGGGCAGACGCTGGATGATGCTGTCGCTGGAGACATTGTCCAGCGCCTCCGGCGGAACCTGCGCCGCGCCCATGGGCGTCATCTGAAACAGATAGAAGGCGCCGGCGTCGGTGGTCATGAGCGAAGCGCGCAGGCTCCACAAGGCATCGGTCGCCGACAGGCGAATGGCGATGCTGGGCGCCCGGCCCTGCTCGCGCACCTTGCCCAGCATGGCGTCGAAGGACCTGCGGTCGCGGGCGGGCATGTCCTGAAAAAATTCGGGTCCGGGCAGAAGGCCGAGTCGCCTGGTCGCCGCCGCATTAGCCTCGACAACCCGCAAATTCGTGACGCGCACCACGACCGCCGGTTCGGTGGAGGCGTCGAAGAGCATCTTGTAGCGGGTCTCGATCTCGCGGAACCGCCAATGGTCACGCTCGCGCTCCTGCTGCGCCTCCTGCAAGCGTATTTGCAGATCCGAAATCGCCTGCAGGTTCTTGCCGATGGCGATGAAGCCCAGCTCCTTGCCAAGACTGACGGCGGTATATTCGAAGGGCAGCTCGCGGCCGCTGGGCAAACGCTGCTTCACCTGAAAACAGGAGGAAGCGCCTTTCAGGCGCATGTCCTCGATCATTTTCAGGATTTGCGGATTGATCTCGGGACTGATCGTTTCTGTCCAGCTGCGGCCCCGCCAGGCGTCGATGCCCTCATCGGCGAGGGCGTCCGAAGGCACGGCGTTACGGATGACGCCGTTGGAGTCGAGCGTCAACGTGATGTCGGGCTTTGCGAAACTGTTGGCGATCATGGAGGACCTGATGCGCAGCCTTGCGCTGCACAAGAAGTCGTACCGCGACCCGGAAATGTCAACTCAAATATACATCTTTCGATGGAAAAATAAAATGACGGTCGTTTAGGCCGGAACACGTATTTGAAAAAAATACGGCTCCAACAATTGGGGCGCGCGCGCGAGGCTACAAACTCAGAATTCAGGTATTTCAAACAGCTTCTTACCGAAGACCGTCATATAGTGCCTGAACCAATAGGTATAATTTCCAGGGTTGCTGAGAATGTCCGAGCTTAGAAAATCATAGGTCAGCCAGGAGACATTATCGACCTCTCGAGGGTCGGGCTGTACTTCACCGTTATAGCGGCCAACAAAAAGATGCACGAATTCATCTTCAATCAGATCCGCGCCGACATTCGCCCGGTAATGGGTGTGGGCCTTCCAGAAAAGGGGACAGGAAAAGCCCAGCTCTTCGGGCAGACGCCGTAAAGCCGCCTTGTCAGTCGCCTCGCCCGGACGTGGATGGGAGCAGCAGGCGTTGGTCCACAGACCCGCGGAGTGATATTTCTCCGGCGCCCGACGTTGCAGCAGCATCCTGCCGTGATCGTCGACGATGCAGATCGAAACGGCGCGGTGAAGGTAGCCGAAGCGATGGGCCGGCAGTTTGTCGGCGTGGCCAATCTCCCTGTCTTCCCGATCAACAAGAATCACCTGTTCAAGCGTGTCATCCATGGCGGCGCCCTGCATCCCTGAGGAAGGTCATCATCATCTGGCTTTCCCATTTTGGTTACGCCGGGCCGAGGTCATTGGATCCGCCTCAAGCCGAAAGGGCGAAGACGCGGGCGGCGAAGGCGCTCGCCATCATGCCCAGCACGAACAGCGGCACGCCGAAGCCGCTGTACCACAGCGCCTTTTCCACGGGGGCTTTCAGGAACTTGGCCATCATCAGCAATTGCCCGATGAGCAGCAGCGCTATGAAGGCGCCCTGGATTGGCTTACCCCAGGAGACGACCAGCCCGATCACCACCACCTGAGGCGCAGCCATGATGGCGCAGGCGACCTTCGCGGCGCCGTCAGCGCCCAGCAACACCGGGAGCGAATTGACGCCCATCTGGCTATCGCCCTTGATCGACTTAAAATCATTAAGGGTCATGATGCCATGGGCGCCGATGCTATAGAGAATGGCGAGGCCGATGGAGGCGTTGGTCGGCAAGGCGCCGCCCAGCATCACGGCGCCGCCGGTGATCCAGGCGAGGCCCTCATAGGAAAAGCCGCAGGCCGCATTGCCCCACCAGCCATTTTCCTTCAACCTGAAGGGCGGCGCGCTATAGGCCCAGGCCAGCGCCGCGCCGATGATGGCCGAGATGAACACCCATTGGCCGAGCACGGCCGCCACCGCCAGCGACAGCACGGTCCAGGCGACGCCGATATAAAGACCCCAGGCGCCGGGGATGCGGCCCGAGGGGATCGGGCGGTTCGGTTCGTTGATGGCGTCCACATGGCGGTCATACCAATCGTTGACCGCCTGACTCATGGCGCAGACCAGTGGCCCCGCCAGAATGATCCCCACCAGGGCGATCAGGGCGTTCTGGAGCAGCGGCGCGCCCGAGGCCAGAACCCCGCAGGCGAAGGCCCACATGGGCGGAAACCAGGTGATCGGCTTCAGCAATTCCAGAACGGCCGCCGGGGCGGGATAGGTTTTGGCCTGCATGAAGTGATCCGCCCCCTGTCGCGCCCATGCGCCTCACCGACAGGATAAGTGTCTATCTAACTTTACGCAAAAATCCAGAGGCTCGATGACCAAGAATTTTTACGGGCCGTCAGGCGAGCGGGGCAGCTCATCATCCGCAGGCTTCAGGCCATAGGGCTCCACCAGTTTCCAGACATGGGGCGGCACCATGGCGCGCATCCTCCGGGGCTCGTTGCGACGCAGATGCAGCACGGTCTCGACCGCTTTCATCTCCACCCGCGCCCGGGCGAATTCGAGGCCCCTTGGACCTATGCGCGGCATGAGCCAGCTGACGATGGGCCGCAGCCAATCGGGCATGCGCCGCAGGGGCAAGCCACCCGCCGCGCGCTCCACATTGGCGAGGAAGCCCTTCACCGCGCCCTGCCTCTTGCCAGCGCTGCCTGGAGTCGTGGTCACGACCTCATCGCCCAGCAGGCCCAGCAATTCCTCGCCGCGCTCATTGCGCACCAGCAGCCATTGCTCGCCCTGCCCGCCCATGTAGCCGACGGTGATGTCGGCCAGCACATTGGTGTAATCGACGCAGGTGCGGCAGGTCAGTGGGAAGAAATCCGGCGGCAGCTTGGAGATCGGCAATTGCAGGAAGGGCACTTCGCGCACCCGCCCGTCCTTGAACCTCAGCTCCACATGGTAATCGGCTCGGAACTCCAGATAGGTGATGCTGTCGGGCTCTTCGGACAGAAGGTCGAGGAAGGTGTGGAAGCTCTGCGTCGTCGTATTGTCCGAACAGGGCGTGCCCACGACGTAGATCTTCTCGAAACCCAATTCCGCTTCCAGCTTTCGCAGCGCATAGACCTGACAGGGGATGCCGATGACCGCCAGCTTGCGGATGCCCTTGGCTCGCGCGGGCTCCAGCAGGGCCAGCAGAGGCGCATAGCCCATGCGCATGCCCCGACATTGAGCCATGCCCTCAGCCCTGGTGACGAGCACGGGAACCGGCCGCCAGATATCGTCAGGGTCCGGCGCCATGGTCAGCACCGCCTCGACCGCGCCCGTCTCCAGCAGGCGCTCGCCGATGCGGGTTGTGATCCCGGTCCACTGGGCGCCCGCCAGGGGCTTGGCCATTTTCGCACGCACCATGCGCCGGAAGGGCCCGAAGAACATCTCGTCCGGGCGCGCTGGGTCGCGGGCGCGGCCGTGGACATGCGCCTCCGCCGCCGCATAATCGGGCTTTATGAACTGGCAGGCGGCGCCGCAGGCCTTGGGATTTTCCATCCGCGACACGCCGCAATCCGTGCAGAGCGACCGGGGCGGCGCCGCTGCAAGCGGGGGCGTCCAGAGGGGGGGAAGATCAATCTGCGACATGAACGAGGCGCCGGGATGGGGAGGCGGGATAGCCTCGTAACCCACGAAGTCTCCCTGATCAGGGGCGCACTGGCAACCGTGACGCTTGCGGCGAGACGCTCAGGCCGCAAGCAATATGTTAACCAATTGATGTCGTTGATAGTCCATATGGATGTGATGGATTCGGGCGAGGCTTCGGGGCCTGAACGCCCAAGGCCCAGCCTCTCCTCATCGAAACGGACGCAGATCATGGCTAGCGAGAAAACCGCCCCGAGCATCGCAACACCGCAGGTGCCCGTGTCCTGGGGGGAACTGATCGACAAGATCACGATTCTGGAGATCAAATCCGCGCGACTGACCTCCGCGGCGGCGCTTCAAAACGTTCGCAATGAACTCGCCCAGTTGAACGAAAAGACCATCCCTCTGGGCGACATGAGCCAGCAGGTGGCGCCCTTGAAGAAGGATCTCACAAGGGTCAACGAAGCCCTGTGGGAGATCGAGGACAAGATCCGCGACAAGGAATCCGCCAAGGCCTTTGACGCTGAATTCATTGAACTCGCGCGCTCTGTCTACATCACCAATGACAAGCGGGCGGCGCTCAAGCGTCAGATCAATCAACTGCTGGCGTCCGAACTGGTCGAAGAGAAGGGTTACGCCGCCTATTGATCCCCGGCGGATGCGCCCTGCCTCGGCGGGGCGGGGGCGGATGGATGCGCGGGGCCGTTTTGGACTTTGTTACAAATGCAAACCGATGCATTTCAGAATTTGATGGAAGGTCGGGAAGGGTTGGCGGCGCGCCAAAGCAACGTCGCAGACCCTCTTTCGCGACCATGCACTCGCCTCTTGCGGAGTTGGGCTGAAGCCATGAAACACGTCGCCACGGCGCTTTTTCTGACCCTGTGCGCGAGCACGACGGCCGCCGATGCTGCGGATCAGGCCATGTATTGCAAGGCCATGCAGAAAGACATCATGGCCCCCGAAAGCTTCGCCATCTTCGTCAAGCAAGACAAGATCGCGTATGTGGACGAGCAGAACGCCTATTTCATCAATTACCGCGTGAAATTCGAACGTGGCCCCGAGCTCACCACCGAGGCCTTTCACGAGAATGGCGAGGTTTTCGTCGAAATCTATTTCAACAAGTCAATCGTCACCGCGACCTTCACCGCAGGCGTGAAAGGCCGATATAACTGCAAGGGGACGCCGATCTAGATCTGACGCCCTGTCGTCAGCAGACCATTATGCTATGGTGCGCGTCGCCAAAAAGGGAGTTGGACATGCGCGCGTTTCAATTAAAAAGCCAGACCGGAATCGAAGCCCTCCAGAAGGTCGAAATCGCCGAACCCAAGCCTGCGCGGGGTCAGGTGGCGGTGCGCGTTTCCGCCTGCTCGCTGAATTACCGGGATCTGGCTATCGCCACCGGACGCTACCGCCAGCCGACGCGCTCCAGCGTGATTCCCCTGTCCGACGGCGCGGGCGAGGTGATCGCGGTTGGCCCGGATGTGACCCGCGTGAAGATGGGCGACCGGGTCGCAGGCTGCTTCTTCCAGAACTGGGTTGGCGGCGAGCCTGGCGCAGACGCCCAGGGCAGCGCCCTTGGCGGCGGCGTCGATGGCATGCTGGCTGAAGTCGTGGTGCTTGAGCAGGAAGGCGTGGTGCTGATCCCCGCCCATATGAGCCTCGTCGAAGCCGCCACCCTGCCCTGCGCGGCCCTCACCGCCTGGCACGCCCTGATCGAACATGGTCGCCTTGTTCCCGGCCAGACAATTCTGGTGCAGGGCACGGGGGGTGTGTCGATCTTCGCCCTGCAAATCGCCCATATGATGGGCGTCGAGGTCATCGTCACCTCCTCCAGCGACGAGAAACTCGCTCGCGCCAAGGCGCTCGGCGCGACCCACCTGATCAACTACAAGACCACGCCCGATTGGGACAAGGCGGCCATCGAGATCACCGGCGGGCGCGGCGTCGATCAGGTCGTGGAGGTCGGCGGCCCCGGCACCTTCGCCAAATCGCTGAACGCCATTCGCTCGGGCGGCAAGATCAGCGCCATTGGCGTGCTCTCGGGCATGGCGGAGATCAACCCCGGCATGATCCTGGCCAAGCGCGTCAACGCCCAGGGCATCAGCGTCGGTTCGACCCGCATGTTCGAAGCGATGAACCGGGCTTTCTCTTTCAACAAGATTCAGCCCATCGTCGATACGACCTTCCCCTTCGACGCAACCCCCGACGCCTATCGCCATCTGGCGGCCGGCGCCCATTTCGGCAAGATCGTCATCTCCATCTGAACACGATCAGGCGCGCCGCTTGAGGCGGCGCGCTATTTCTTCAGGCCCTTCACGATTGGCTCCCAATCCAGCGCCGTCTTCTGCATCCATGCGCGCACCTCCTCGCCCGTACCGGGCGTGGGCTCGAAGGCGATCTTGAAAAAGGCCTCGCGGGTTTCGGGCTTTTCGATGAGCTTCTTCAGTTCGGTTTCCAGCGTTTTCACGACGCCGGGCGGCGTGGCGGCGGGCGCGAACATGATGAACTGCACGCGCGCATCGACCGGGGCCATGCCGGTTTCCGGCAAAGACGGAATCTGCGGCGCCAGCGCGCTGCGCATGTCCTGCACCATCGCAAGACCCTTCAGACTTCCCGTCTCCACAAGACCGCTCATGGCGCCGAAGGTGAAACTGCCGAAATCCACCCGATTCGACAGCATGTCGGCGATGGCCGTGGGCGAACCGGGATATGGAACCGACACGAAATTCGCCTGCGTGTTGCGCGCAATGGCCTCCACCGCCAGATGCTGCAAAAGGCCTATGCCGCCGATGGCGAAACTGACGCCGTTGGGATCGCGTTTGCTCTGCGCCACAAAGTCAGCGAGGCTTTTGTCCTTGGCGCCGCTGACCAGGATTGTGGGCGTCGCGCCCATGCCGCCGATGGGGATCAGATCCTTGATGGGATCGTAATTCAGATCAGGATAGCTGTAGGGAAAGGTCGCCAGCATGGTGCCATTGACCAGGAGAGTGCAACCATCCGGCTTCGCCTTGGCGACAAAGCTGGACCCTATGTTGCTGCCGCCCCCGGCGCGATTCTCCAGCACGAAGCTGCGGTTGAGCGCCTGGCCAAGTGGCTCCATGGTCAGGCGCGTGAGCACGTCGGTCGCTCCGCCCGCCGTATAGGGAGAGATGATCTTGATGACGTCGCAGGGCGGCGCCTGCGCATGCGCGGCTCCCGCAAGGCCTACGGCGATCAGTGACGTCCATATCCTTCGCATGGTTCGCTCCTCTATTTCGCACGCGCGGGCGGATTGAAGATATGCCCTTCCATCCAGGCGATCATGCGGAACATGATCTGCTTGTTGTTGCGTTCCAGCATCAGCGTGTGACCATTGCCGTAGATGCCATTTTCAGGCAGCACATCGATCGTCACATCGCCGCCCAAGGCCTTCATTTTCGTCTGGAAAGCGCGCGACGCCTCCACCCGGTCCTGAGCCCTGTCGCCGATGACGATAAGGATGGGGATCTTCGCCAGAATGGGCAATTTGGCCGCCGGAATGGCGTCGAAAGCGGTGACCGAACTTTCAACCGCCAGAATGCCCTTGACCTTGTCCGCCCGCTCGATGGCGGTCAGATAGCCCAGCAGTCCTGACGACGACCAGGTCTGCACGATGGAAGGCCCGACCTTGTCGATCAGCGCCGCAAAAGCAGCGACGGATTTCTCGGTTTCCTGCGGATCGCGATAGGTGCTGACGGTCTGCGGATAATAGGTGGCGGCCGCCTCAATGGGGAATTGGGTGTCGGGGAAGGGTTCGCCGAATTTCGGTCCCCAACGGAAGGTCACCCAGGAGGATTCCGCCGCATAGCGATTGATCGCAGGCAGGGCCGAAACCGGCGCCTTGCCCAGCTTGACCGCGTTGATGGCGCAGATGTCATTGCCCGCGCGGCCGGTGTTCACCCGGTCGACTCCATAGGTGGCGAAACCCTCACGCAGGAACAGGGTAAGCCAGCCCTCGCGCCCATCAGGCGTTGTGTCATAGACTCGCGCAGTATGGCCGCCGCCGGGATTGAACAGGATGGGATAGGGATATTTCTGATCCGCCGGATATTGATAGGTCGCATAGACATGATCGACCATGACCTGACCGCGCGGCCAGCGCGTGCTGTTGGCGTCGCCGCCATCATTGGTTTCGCAAGCGATGAGTTTGCCGCCCGCCTCCATGCTGCCCTGCCTGGCGATCTGCAAGGGCGCCTCCGCCCATGCGGGCGTCATGAGTCCCGCCAGCAAGCCTGCGGCTAAAACCTTTTTCATGCATTTCCCCTGTTTTGATGACTGGATTGCGCCGCTACGGCGATTTCATTTCTTGCGGGCGTTCTGCGCCAGCCATGCGATCACCAGATCGGCGATTTGAAGATTGTTGGTCTCGAGCATCATCATATGGCTATTGCCCTTGACGCCCTCCTCGGGCAGCAGCAGGAACCGCGCGTTGCCGCCCGCAGCCCTGATGGCCTTGACGCTGGCGTCGCATCCATTGCGCCGCTCATCCCCATTGCGGCTCGGGAAGCCGAAACTATGGTCGCCCCAGACGGACAGAAGCGGCACGCGTTTGAAGGGTCCGGCGATATCCTGCGCATCCATCGGGACGCAGTCGCCCTCGATGCTGACAAGCGCCAGCACCAGGTCCGGGCGGGCCTTGGCGACGGCGAGCCCATAGGCGCCCGATTGGGAATGGACCAGCAGAACGGCGGGCCCCACCTTCTCCAGAAGAAGCTTCAGGCCTTCGATGGTGTTCTCGCCTCCGCCGGGCAAGGTCGATTCCGCCATGGGGGCGGCCTGCGAAAAATACTGATCAAGGGATTGCTGGGGAAAGCGCGAGTCCGGCCAGAAGACCCCATAGGACGGGCCCAGCCGATAACTCATCCAGGCGCTTTCGCGGGTCGGAATCGCAATCGGCGGCAGGTCTTTCGCCGCGCCTTCTATGCGAGCGCGATTGATGGCGGACGAATCGAATCCCGAACGCCCGCGTCCCGCCTGATCGACGATATAGACGGGGTGATTTTTGCGGGCGAAATAAACGCCCCATCCTTCGCGGCCATCAGGCGTGGTCTCATAGGTGACGCCGCTGTGGTTGGCGCCGTGCACCATGACCACAGGGACGCCATTGCTGTTCTGCGGAATCTGGAACTGCACATACATCTGGCTGCTGCGGACGGTTCCCTTGACCCCGGCGTCGCCACGCGCGTCCGCGAAATCCGAGACATGATTGCGTCCGCCCACATAGAAACTTCCCATGTCGGAAAGCGTCAGAGGTCCACCCAGGGAAGAGGCTTGAGGCGCCTCCACAGACCATCCACAAGCCGCAGCAAGCGCCCCCAGGACGCGAATGGGCCTCAGATTCAGCATGGCTTCCCCCCCCCTTTCGGCCACTCGGCCATGATTGGGAGCAGTTAGCCACAGTCCGCAACGCTTTTGCAAACGCAGGCGCGCCCGGGCCCGTCACGATCCCGGGACAGCCTCAAAGCGCGGGCGCAGCCGCGATCTTCATTTCACCGCTGCAGTCATGTCGACGATGGGCTGCTGCTGGCTCGTGCTGACGAGCTTGATCTCCCTGGCGTTCAAATCCAGTTGCTTGAGATCGACCATGCGGATCGTCTGATCCCCATAGGATTTGTAATAATAGCGAAGGCTCTGCGGATCTCGGGCGATGGTGAGCAAGGTATAGTCCGTATGAACGACGCCATCCCCCACCTCTCGGGAGACGCCGACGGGGATGTCGAAATTGTTGAGGATGTGAAAGACCTGCTCGACGCCGCCTTGCGCTGTCCTGGCGGGGATGGCGGTCTTGCTGAAGAAAGCCGCACGGACGAAGCGGGACGGAGGCGTGAAGTCGCCCGGCAAGCCGAACATGCCGCTTCCCTGCCCCAGTTGCGCGAAGCTCTCGCCATCGATCTTGAGCGGGGGCGCATTGAGCGGGTTCAGGGTAATGTAATTGCGCAGGTTGGTCATGTGCCAGTCGAACGAGGGCGAGTTGGTCATCACGCCCAGAGGATTGTCATGGATGACAAGCCCGCCCCCGACCGGTTCGATGGCGATGCTGGCGCCCGTCTTGTCGTAGACGACATAGTGGAACGGCGGCGCCTCAGGTCCCCAATGATCGATGACCGTGGGCGTGATGACGGCCTCGCCCCGCTCGATCGCCCCCCGGACCTCGCCAACCGATGCGAACTGGGTCAGGAGCCAGTTGGGAAAGTCGCCGGGCGACAGGCCCTTCGTCTGGTTGGCTTGCGTGACCGGCGCATAGGTGGCGAAGCCGGGAAAATAGAACGATCCTACCGCAAGTCCCTGTTCGTTGAGGCCATCCAGCAGTTTCACATCCGTGAAGGCGACGGCGCCCACAGCCGCGTATTTCGCCGCATATGCCAGGCCATCGCCCCTGGGCGTCTTGCCCACGAAGGCGTGACCACGGGGAATCACCGCAATGGAACTGTCGATGGCGACGCCGAACTCGACCGTCCGCCCATGCACGAAGGACCCGTCGGCGGTTTTGAGCATAATGCCTGTGCAGGCGCCCGCAGGCTGCAGGGCCAATGAAACCGCGATGGCGGCGATCAGGGAAATTTGGGTTTTGGCCCGGGCAAGCATGATCATCTCCGTCCAATCTTGTCTTGACCGAAGATTGGGAAGCTATGGTCGCTGGACAATGGAAATGAACGGAATGGGTAGCCGCTTCGAAGGGCTTACGCCGGGCGCAAGGCAGGGGAGCGTGATTTCAGGAATGGTGCCGCTTGAGGGATTCGAACCCCCGACCCCCTCATTACGAATGAGGTGCTCTACCAGCTGAGCTAAAGCGGCGCTTCAAGTCGGCCGGATCGGCCGTCTGAAGGATGACGTGTCATAGCCATTGCGCCACGCCATTGCAAGCCGCACGGTCCGGGCTGGCAGGTCGCTGGGCGATCATGGGCGCCGGGCCCCGGTCAGCGCCTCGGCGCGTCAGGGCCCGGATCGTCTGGCGCGGTGATCATCGGCGGAACCTTCAGGGGGCGCGGCGCATCGGTCTTGGCGAAGCGGCGGATGGCCGCGAGCTTGGCCAGCGCGTCCTCCTGGCCAAGGGCGGGCGCGGTGGCCTCGACGGACTTTTGTTCCGGAGGCTTTTCCTGAGGTCCCGGGGCCTGAACCTCCGGCAAGGGCGATACCGGGAGCGGCTGCGGGTCCTCAGCCAGAACCGGGGGGGGCTCGACCATAGCCGGTGCCAGTTCAGGAACAGGCGCGGGATCTTCAGGCATGGGGTCAACCGGCGCGCTCAAACGCTCGGCCGGCGCCTGCCAGCGGAAGGCGTCCAGCTTGCCGCTGATCGGCGAAACCGGCGCCCATTCATCGCAGGCCACCCCATCCGCCACCCAGGTCTTGTCGCGGGGGGCGCGGGAGGCGCGCGCGAGCCATTCGCGCACCTTGCCCTCGGCGCCGCCATCCATCTCCTCAAGGTCCGCCATCAGCAAGCACATGCGGGCGGTAGCTCTGGCCCCGCCATCGATCAGGGGTTGCATGGTCGCGCGGGCCAAGGCGAAGTCTCGGGCCTCCATGGCGGCCTGCGCCACGCAAAGGACGGACTCGGGATCTTCGGGAGCGACCCTCGCAAGGGTTCGCGCCCGGGCCAGTCGGTCTTTGGTGGAATCGCCGGGGCGCAGATCCAGATAGGCGCGCGCAAGGTCGGGATGGGGCTGCGCTTTCCAGCTGGCCTCAAGCAGGCGAGCAGCCCGGCGCAGATCCCCGCGCCGACTGAGCAGGCTCGCCGCCAGCGTGGCGGCGGGCACGAGGTCGGGCGCAATTTCCGCAGCTTCCTTCGACAGACGCAGGGCCTCGGCGGCGTCCTGCGGCGGCAGGTCCTGCGCAATGGCGGTTTGCAGAACCGCCCGCTGGCGGCGGGCCGTGGGCTTGTCGACGCTGCGCTGGGCGAGGTTGGATTCCAGGGCGGCCAGCGCGCGCGGCCAGTCCTGCGCGGCGGAGTGATGGTCGAGCAGCGCCTGCCCCGCCCAGGTCACGGGGGCGATGCGATGCGCCTGCTCGGCGTAGTGATGGGCGCTGCTGACGTCGCCGCGACGCAACGCCTCCACATGCAGCCCGCGCAGTCCCAGAACCCGCGTCTCCGGTCGGTCGACCATGCGAGCGAAAGCGCGTTCAGTCCCGGCCCGGTCGCCCGCCAATTGGGTCGCCTGCGCGCGCAAAAGCAGGGTCAGGGCGTCCTCGCCCAGATGTTTTTCGGCGGCGCGGGCCGAGCGCAGGGCGAGGGCGGAATCGCCCGCGCCCGCCGCCACCATGCCCCGGCTGAGGGCCTCATACCCCTTGTTGCGCCGCCGGGCCTTCGCCGCGATGGACATCAGCGAGGGAATGCGCAGGACGAAACGTAACAGACCCCAAAGAATCGTGAAGGCGATCGCCGCCAGCAACACGCCCAAAAGGGCCACCGCCACGGAGGTCTCATAGCGCTGGCCGAGCCAGACGACGGACACATCGCCAGGGCGATCCGCAATCCAGGCGACGCCAGCCGCCGCCAGGGCCAGGACGAAGAGAAAGGTGAGAAGCCGGATCATGGGGCCCCCTTCGAACGGGCGATATCCGCCACCGCGCCAGAGGTCAGGGCCTTCACGGCCTCCTCCGCCGCCACCCGCTTGCGCGCAGCCTCGGCGAAGCCCCGCGAGGCCGCCTTCGCGGGGTCTGGCAGACGGTTCCAGGCGGCGAGGGCCTCGCCAACGGCGCCGCGACCCAGCGCGGCGTCGATGCGCCCGATGAGCGCGGCGGGATCGTCTCCCGGCGTCTCGCCAGCGGGGCGCACGCGCACCACCCGTGCGGCGCCGGCCTTCAGACGGTCGAACCAGCCCTGGTCGGTCTCGGGCTCCTGCGTCGCGTCAAAGGCGGCGCGACCCTCTTCACTCCACACAAGCGCGATGGCGCGGGTGGTCGGGGCGCCGGTTTTGGCGACAGCCTGCAGGGGCGCCGTTTTAGAGGCGTCGGCGCCAAGGCCTGCGGCGACCGCCAGAGCGGCTTCGAAGGGCGCGCCCTGATCAAGCGCCTGGCTGATGGATTGGGCCACCACCGCAAGACTGGTCGCCTCGCTGCGCCGGGTGAGCGCGGCCACGGGGGCTTCGCGCGCAAGCGTCTCGGACTTCGCGGCGCGCGCCTCGGCCTCCGCGGTGGCGAGCCGCTGATCGAAGCCTTGCAGGCGCGCTTCGAGGGGACGCAGATCGACCGGGGGCGCGGCCGGCCTTGCGCTGGCCTCCGCAGCACGATTGGCGGTCTGCAAGGCGGTTTTGGCGGACTGTTCAGCTGCGTTGGCGGCGGCCTCCACTGCGGCGAGCCGGGCTGCGAGCGCCTGCGTCTCGGCCGGAGCGCCAACATCGGAGGCGGGACGGGCGGCGGTCGCCTGACGCAGCCCCTGCTCCAGCCCCTCCACCCGCTTCACCAGATCGCCTATAGGCGGCGCGGCGGGGGCGGGTGCGGCGGCCGCCACAGGCCTGCGCTCCAGCGCCGCGATGCGCTGCTCGAAGGCGGCGAGCTGATCAGCGGACGGCGCGGCTGGCGCCGCAGGCGAAACCCCGGGGCGCGCGCGCAGAGCCGCCACCTCGGCCCGCAGATCGGCGACGGCGCCTGAGGATTGCTGCGCCTCGATGACGCCAAAGAGGCCCATGCCAAGGCCAAGAGCCCCCAGCACAGCGCCAGCGAGGGGCAAATACGGGGCGGCGGCCTGGACCAGAGGCGGCAATGGGGAACCGGGGACGGCCGCAGGCTCGGGCGGTTGTTCCGCCGGTGGTTCGGGCGCAGCTTCAGCCACGGGTTCTGGCTGGACCCGCACGGCCTCGCCCTCGATCACATCGGGGACGCGATTCACCCGGGGCCTTTTCCGCTTGCCCGGATCCTCAGGCCCATCGTTGTCTGTCGCCGCCATAAGTGAAGCCTCCTGAACGCCTCCCGAGGGAACCCGTCCCTTGAATCAAGAACCTGATGCGGCCGCCTGCAGCCCGAGCGCATCGGCGATGGCGATGGTGCGTCCGGCGATCTCGGCATGCAACCTTTCGATCATGCGTCCTTCGAGGGCGATCACCCCCGCATCCTGCGCGCCCGGCTCCGCGAAGGCCGCTAGGACCTTGCGCGACCAGGCGATTTCCGCATCGCTCGGCCGGAAAGCCTCGTTGGCCACCGCGATCTGGCCGGGATGGATCAGGGTCTTGCCATCCATGCCAAGATCGCGCCCCTGCTCGCATTCCGCCAGCAAGCCGGCCTCATCCTTGAGATCGCCGAAGACGCCGTCCAGAATATCCACCCCATAGGCGCGCGCCGCCGCCACGCAGATGGCCAGATAGGGAACCATGGAGGCCCGACCCTTGGTCAGGCGACCCCGGGTGTCCTTCACGAGATCATTGACGCCCATGACCAAGGCGGTGAGGCGCGAAGTGGGGTCGGCCGCGGTCCGCACGAGGGAATCGGCGTTGAGAATGGCGATGGGGGTCTCCATCATGGCCCAGATTTGCAGGCTGTCGGGGGCGCCCGCCTCGCGCAGTTCCCGGGAGGCGCGCATGATGTCGCCGGGCGCGCCGACCTTGGGCAACAGAACCGCGTCCGCCCCTGCGCCCGCCAGGGCGAGGAGATCGTCGCGACCCCAGGGGGTGCTGGCGGCATTCACCCGCACCACCACTTCGCGCGATCCGTAGCCGCCTTCGCGCAGCGCCGCCACGACCTGGGCGCGGGCGGTTTCCTTCAGGGTGGGCGCGACCGCATCCTCCAGATCGAAGATGAGGACGTCGGCGGGCAGGCTGCGGGCCTTTTCCAGGGCGCGGGCGTTCGAGCCCGGCATGTAAAGCGCGCTGCGCCGGGGGCGAATCGTCATTCAAGGCTCCAGGCTGACATGATCCACACCGTACCGGTCTGGCGGCCCACTGTCATCTGGGTCCTATGGAGAGTAGAATGGCGACGGCAGGGCGAAGCTTTGGGTTGCATGCGCCGCCCCGGCCGCTATGAGTCCCCCGGCACCAAAGGACCCCCCATGGCGAACCCGGACGCGCAGACACCTGACCACGAACTCTTCCCCGAGCGGTTGCTGAAGGGCTATCAATCCTTCCTGTCCGGGCGCTTCGTCAGCGAACAGCAACGCTTCCGCGAACTGGCTGAGGCCGGGCAGAAGCCCTCGGTCATGCTGATCGGCTGCTGCGACTCGCGCGTTTCGCCCGAGGTGATCTTCGACGCCCGCCCGGGCGAAATCTTCGTGGTGCGCAATGTCGCCAATCTCATGCCTCCCTATGCGCCCAATGACGATCTGCACGGCACCTCGGCGGCGCTGGAGTTTGGCGTCATGGGCCTGCGGGTGGAGCATATCGTCGTCATGGGCCATGCCCAGTGCGGCGGCATCCGCGCCTATGCGCAGAACGACGCCGACCCCTATTCGCGCCCGCTCTCACCCGGCGACTTCATCGGCAAATGGATGACCCTCATCGAGCCCGCCGCCCAGCGCATCGGCCCCATGGCCGAGCCCTTCGACGCCTATGTGGAGCGCCTGTCCCGGGAGGCCGTCATCCAATCCCTCGCGAATCTGCGCACCTTCCCCTGCGTGCGCATCCTCGAGCAAAAGGGACGGCTGAAGCTGCATGGCGCCTTCTTTGGCGTGGCGGACGGACGCCTGCTGGCGTTGAACGAGACGACCGGCAAATTCGTCGCCGTAGCGGGCGACGAACATGCGGCGGCTTTCAGCGAACCAAGGTTCTAGAGCGCATGTTCAAACGCCTCTACGACTGGACCATATCCCTCGCCCGGAGCCCGCGCGCCACCTGGGCGCTGGCGCTGATCGCCTTCGCGGAAAGCTCCTTCTTTCCGATTCCGCCTGATGTGCTGCTGGCGCCCATGGCGCTCGCCAAACCCAAGCGCGCCTTCTTCTATGCGGGCGTCTGCACCACAGCCTCGGTGCTCGGGGGCATGCTGGGCTACGCCATCGGGCATCTGCTCTATGATACGGTGGGGCTGTGGCTCATCGAGCTTTATCGCTATGGCGAGAAGGTCGAGGCCATGCGCGACTTCTACGCCCAATGGGGCTGGGCCTTCATTCTGGTGAAGGGCGTTTCGCCAATCCCCTTCAAGCTCATCACCATCGTCAGCGGCTTGCTGGCCTATAATTTCCCGCTCTTCGTGCTGCTTTGCGCGATCACGCGCGGGGCGCGATTCTTTCTGGTGGCCGGCGCCATGAATCTGTGGGGCGACCGCTTGCGGGATCTGCTGGAACGCTATTTCGCCGTGTTTCTGGCGATCATCGTCGTGTCGGTGATCGGCGGTTTCTGGCTCGCGCTGCATATGTTCTGAGGAACAGAGAATGCCCACCCTGCTCCGCTCGCTCCAGACCGTAACGCCCCGGCAGGCGGCGCTTGGCGTATTCCTCATCGCCTTCGCCACCATCGCGGGCGCATGGGTCTTTGAATGGGCGGGCTATGCCCCTTGCGAGCTCTGCCTGATGCAACGCTGGGCCTATTATGCGGGCGTGCCACTGGCGGCGCTCGTCGCCATCATCGCGGCGCGGGGATCGCAAGGGTTGGCGAGGGCGGGGCTGGCCCTGCTGGGGCTGCTGTTCATCGGCAGCATGGTCTTCGGCGTCTATCACGCGGGCGTCGAATGGGGCTTCTGGCCCGGCCCCACCGGCTGCACCGGCGCCCTCACCCGCGCCGACACCATGGCGGATTTTCTCAAACAGCTGGAGACCACGAAGGTCGTGCGCTGCGACGCCGTGGCGATCCGCATTCTGGGCCTGTCGCTGGCGGGCTGGAACGCCGTGATCTCCGGCGCCATGGCCGCGCTGGCGGTCCTGGGCGCCCGCAAGGCGCTGGCCTGATCAGGCGGCGGCGCGGGAATCCGCGATCTGGGTCACGAGCTGAACCAGCGTGCGCACGCAGGTGCGCAGCTCCTCGACCTCATCACGCAGGCCCTGGGTGGCGGGATCAACGGGTCGGGCGACGCGCGCCGAGGTCTCGCTCAGCATTTCCGCCAGATGATGCACCATGGTGACGACATCGCGCATCTGCTCTTCGAGCCTGTCGATGCGGGGCCGCATGTCCACGGAAGCCATGGTCCTGGCGCGGGCGATCTCGCTCAGGCTGGCGATCTCCGCCTCCATACGAATGAGGCGGTCTTCCAAATACTGTTCACGCATGACACGCACCTACGCAGACATACATCGTTGGCGGCATCATAGGGCTTGCGGGTTAACGCGGACTGAAGAGGCTCAGTGGGGCGTGGCCGCCCCATCCTCGGCCTCCTCCTGCTCCATCATCAGCCGCGCGCGGGCGCGCATCTTTTCGGTCTCGCTCTTGAGCTGGCCGCAGGCGGCGAGGATGTCGCGACCGCGCGGGGTGCGCACGGGGCTGGCGTAACCGGCGTTGAAGACGATCTCGGAAAACCGCTCGATCACGTCCCAGTCCGAGCATTCATATTGCGTGCCCGGCCAGGGGTTGAAGGGGATCAGATTGATCTTGGCGGGAATGCCCTTGAGCAGGCGCACCAGTTCGCGCGCGTCGGCGGGGGAATCGTTCACGCCCTTCAGCATCACATATTCGAAGGTGATGCGCCGCGCGTTGGAGACGCCGGGATAGTCGCGGCAGGCCTGCAACAGCTCTTTCAGCGGATATTTCTTGTTGAGCGGCACCAGCGTGTTGCGCAGCTCATCGCGCACCGCATGGAGCGAAATGGCCAGCATGGTCCCCATCTCGTCGCCCAGCGCCGAAATCTGCGGCGCCACGCCCGAGGTGGAGACGGTGATGCGGCGCTTGGACAGGGACAGCCCATCCCCGTCGGAGAGAACCGCGATGGCGTCGCGCACATGGTCGAAATTATAGAGCGGCTCGCCCATGCCCATGAAGACGATGTTGGACACGGCGCGCACGCCCTCGCCCGAGGGCAGGAGCCCATCGGTGGGCGGCGTCATGCCCGGAAAATCGCCGATGCGGTCGCGCGCCACAACGAGCTGCTGGACGATCTCCTGCGCCGTGAGGTTGCGCACCAGCTTCTGGGTGCCCGTGTGGCAGAAGGTGCAGGTGAGGGTGCAGCCCACCTGGCTCGACACGCAGAGCGTGCCGCGATGGCGCTCGGGGATATAGACGCATTCGATCTCCGCGCCGCGATCCCTGGCGTCGACCGGGGGCATGCGGATCAGCCATTTGCGCGTGCCGTCCTTGGAGATCTGCTCGGCGATGACTTCCGGCCGCGCCAAGGTGAAGCGCTCCGCCAGCCGCGCGCGAAGGCCCTTGGCGACATCGGTCATCAGCGCAAAATCGGTGACGCCCTGAAAATAGATCCAGTGCCAGAGCTGGTTCACCCGCATGCGGATCTCCCGCTCGGGCACCTCAATGGAGGCGAGCGCCTCCGCCAGCCCCTGACGGGTCAGGCCGAGCAGGGAGGGACGGATAGCGGGGGCGGCGGCGAGGGGGCTCGCGGCCGGATCAAGCTCGACAATGGACATGAGAGGTTTCCTTCAAGAGGGCTCATATCATGTGTGGAGGGGGGATCGCCAGTGTGGGGGGTAAGGCCAGGCTTGCACGACCTTGACTTGGCGGGGGTCTGGGGCAGAATATGGGTCATCCGGCCCGCCCGTAGGCGGGCACCTATTGATCTATCGCGCGGCAACGTTCGAGGGGTCACTTATCCCTCAACCCCTCCAGCACCCTTAGCACCGCCTCCGGGATCGCCACCGGCCGCTGGTCCGCCCGCGTGACATAGACATGGACGAAGCGGCCCTGCGCCGCCGCCTCGTCGCCGCCCGCCCGGAAGACGCCGAGCTGGTAGGTCACGGAGCTGCGCCCCAGCCGCTCCACCCGCAGCCCGACCTCGACCGTCTCGGGAAAGGCCACGCTTTCGAAGAAGGTGCAGGAATTGGAGACCACCAGGCCCACCGTGTCGCTGGTCGCCACATCCAGCGCGCCGCCCTCCACCAGCAGGCGGTTCACCGCCGTGTCGAAGAAGGCGTAATAGACCACGTTGTTCACATGGCCATAGACGTCGTTGTCGCCCCAGCGGGTGGCGATGGGGATGAAGGTCGCTAAATCTGTGCGGCGCAGGCGCGCCTCGCGCTCGCCCGCCATCAGAAGGCCCGCTCGTAGATCGCCAGCGCGTCGGCCTCGCTCACGGGGCGCGGATTGTTCACCAGCAGGCGCGTCTGGTTCATGGCGTCGCGAGCCAGCATGGGCAGGGCCGCCTGTGGCACCCCCGCATCGCGCAGGCGCGGGGGAATGCCCAGATCCACGCAAAGCCCCGCCAGCGCGCGCACGAAGAAGTCCGCGCGCGCCTCCACGCCTCCCTCAGGGGCGTCGGCGAAGAGGATGGGCGCCAGCTCCGCATAGGCTGACGCGCAGGCGGGCGCGTTGAAGCGCAGCACTTCAGGGAGCACCAGGGCATTGGTGAGCCCATGGGGCAGGTGGTAGTAGCCGCCCAGCGGATAGGCCAGCGCATGGACCGCCCCCACGGAGGCGTTGGCGAAGGCCATGCCCGCCAGCAGCGAGCCATTCAGCATGGCCTCGCGCGCCGCCAGATCGCTCCCATGCGCCACGGCCTTGCGGATATTCGCGCCCAGCAGGGCCAGAGCCTCGCGGGCCAGAGCCTTCGAGACCGGGCTGTTATTCGGATTGATCGAGGTGAAGGCCTCGATGGCGTGGACCATGGCGTCGATGCCGGTCGCCGCCGTCACGGCGGGCGGCAGGCCAAGGGTGAGTTCGGGGTCGAGCAGGGCCACATCGGGCAGGATGGTGGGCGAGACCACGCCCATCTTCTCCGCCTCCCCCGTGGTGACGACCGCCACGGCGGTCGCCTCGGAGCCGGTGCCAGCGGTGGTGGGAACCAGCACAAGAGGCAGGCGCGGCCCACGCGCCCGGCCAACCCCATAGGCCTCGGTCAGCGCCTGCGGGCTGCGCGCCAGCAAGGCGACGAGCTTGGCCACATCGAGCGAGGAGCCGCCGCCCAAACCGATGATCCCCGTCGCGCCGAAATCGGTCGCGGCTTTCGTGGCCGCCAGAATGCACAGATCCGGCGGGTCCGCCTCCACCTGATCGAAAAGCGCATAGGCCACGCCGGCCGTCTGAAGAGCCTCAAGGCCCCGCCCCGTGATCCCCAGCTTCACGAGACCGGGATCGGTGACCACCAGCACCCGCGCGCCAAGCCGCGCCTGGGCGATCTCTCCCAACCTGGCCACGGCGCCGGGGGCGGAGATGATCGAAGGGACGGTGTTGAAGCTGAAACCCATGGCGCGCTCCTTGAAGTGGGAGGGCCATATTAACGCCTGCGCGACGGGGCGCCAGCGCTGCATAAGTCCAAGGAGCGGCCCTCTCCGCGAGGGCCGCTCCCGAAAGGACATCCCCTCAGTTGGCGCGGGCGAGCGCCACCTTCACCGGCTGCGCCTGCGCCTGCCGTGTATGAACCGGCCGCGTGTGCATCTGGCGCATATGGACAGGCCGGGTATGAATGGCTCGCACGGGGGTCACGGCGCGATAGGGCCCACGCGTCACGATGGCGGCGCGGCGCACCAGCGGGCCGTTGCGCCAGGCCACATAGGTCGGGCCATAGTTGTAGCCCCAGCCAACGCGCCGATAGGCCGGGCCATAGTAGCCCGCCCCGTAATATCCAACGTCATAATAGGGTTCGGCGTAGTAGCCCGCCGCCAGAGGCGCGGTGGCGAGAGCAGCGCCCGCCACAAAGGGCGCTGCAGCGAGGGTCGCGGCGGCGCCGACGACGCCCGCGGCCGCCACAACCGGCGCGGCGATCAAGGCGCCCAGAGGCCCCGGCCCCCAGCCATAGTCATAGGCCACATAGCCCGGGGCGTAGTCGACATAGTAGCCCTGCGCTTGCGCCGCGCTGAAGCCTGCGCCCGCCGCCAGAAGGGCGCCTGCGGCTGCGAAAGTGGTAAGCTTGCGTTTCATGGGAAGCACTCCAGTTGTCCTACCGGAGCATCAACCCGCCAAAGGCTGATTGGTTACGCTGCGTCCCCTCATACCTTCAGTCATCAAGCTTACGTTCAGTGGTCTTCAGCGCATCGGCGAGGCGCATCTTGGCGCTGCCGGGCTTGAGCGGCTTTTGCTGGCTCTCGTGGGGCGCCCAGCCCGACAGCCAGACCAGATCGAAGGTGGCCCGCACCCGCCCGTCCGCATCGCTGAAGCGCTCCGCGTAGATTTCGGCGGCGCGCAGCAGCACCGTGCGGCGCAGCCCGCGTTTGTCGCGCAGGACCAGCGCATTGGTGGCGCCCATGGAGCGTAGATCATGGGCCAGCGCGAAGAGGTGATCGTAGCGCACGGTGACCGTATCCACATCCGTCACCGGAAGGGCGAAACCCGCGCGCTGCAAGAGCCCGCCGAGATCGCGCAGATCGACGAAGGGCGCGACGCGAGGGCTCACACCCTCCAGAATCTCCTCTTCCGCCGCCGCCAGCGCGGCGCGCAATTCATTCAGGCTCTGACCTCCCACCAGACAGGCCATGAAGAGCCCATCGGGCCGCAGCGCCCGGCGGATCTGCACCAGCGCGCCCGGCAGATCATTCACATGCTGCAGCGCCAGGCCCGAGACGATGAGATCGAAACTTTCGGGCGCAAAGGGCAGGGCCTCCTCATCCGCCAGCAGCCCCAGCCAGTCCCCTTGCCCCAACCCCTCGGGAACGGAGGCGGCGCGCACCAGCAATCCCGGGTTGCGGGTCGCCAGCATCTGCGCGACCTGAGGCCCCGGCGAACACAGATCCAGCGCGCGCTCGAACGGGCGCATGATGGCGCCAAGACGCTCCTCCATGTCCTCCGCCACCCGCTCCAGCAGAAAGCTCTCGGCGCCAAACCGCAGGGCGCGCGCGAGGCGCAGTCGCAGGAGGCGACGGTCGAAGATGGTCGGTGTGGAAGCTTGGGTCATGGCGCCTTATGGCGCGGCGCGGCGACGCGGTCAAAGGCGGCTCATGGACACACCGCCTGGCTCAGGCTACCTCTGACCCATGGCGCGCAATTCCTATTATACCGGCCCGAAGTCGGACCATTTCGATGGAACCCGTTTTTTCATTCGCGGCGTCACCCGCGACAAGACGCGGGGCGAAATGCTGCGCTGGATGGCCGGGCGCAGGCGCGCGCCCTGGCCCAAACATGCGCCGAGCCCCTTCCACGATCATCCCCCCGCCCGCGTGGAGGGTGAAGCCCTGCGGGTGACGCTGGTGGGCCACGCGACATTCCTCATCCAGACCGAGGGGCTCAACATCCTCATCGATCCCGTCTGGTCGAAGCGCGCCAGCCCTGTTCAATGGGCCGGACCCCTGCGGGTGAACCCGCCGGGCGTCGCCTTCGAAAATCTGCCGCGCCTCGACGCGGTGCTCGTCAGCCACAACCATTACGACCACATGGACATGGCGACCCTGTCAGCCCTGGCGCGCCGGGATGCGCCACGCGTGATCACGCCGCTGGGCAATGACGCGATCATGTGGCGCTCCGACCGCAACATCGATGCGCAGGCCCATGACTGGGGCGCGCGCGTTCCCCTCAACGGGCGGCTCGCGGTGCATCTGGAGCCCGCCTATCACTGGTCGGCGCGAGGGCTTGGGGATCATCGCATGGCGCTGTGGTGCGCCTTCGTGATCGAGACGCCTGCGGGCGCCATCTATCACATCGCGGACACCGGCTGGGGCGCGGGGGCGATCTTCTCGGCGGTGCGCGAGAAATACGGGGCCCCTCGTCTCGCCATGATTCCCATCGGCGCCTATGAGCCCCGCTGGTTCATGGGCGAGCAGCATGTGGACCCCGAGGAAGCCCTGCGGATCTTCCAGCTCTGCGGCGCCCGCCGCGCCGTGGGCCACCACTGGGGCACCTTTCAGCTCACCGATGAACCCATCGACGAACCCGAGCGGCGCCTGCATGCGGCGCTGGATGCGGCGGGGATCGACCGCAAGCTCTTCCACGCCATGCGGCCCGGGGAGAGCTTGGATATCTTCGAATAATCGCCTTATTTCAGAAAGACGTAGATATCCACCTGCGCGCCATCCTCATCTGAGCTCTTGGGCAGGCTCAGATATTCCTCGACAAAGAGGTTCTGCGCTTCGAGCCCCTTTTCGTCGAGATAGGCGGTGATCGCCTCATAGGTGGTGTCGATCTCGTCATAGGAGCCGCGATGCTCGAATTTCATGGTCTTGCCTGCGGGCGAGGTGGCGATGCGCAGACCGTTTTGCAGGCTGGGCGCAGGCTCGGGCAAAGCCGCCAGCGGAACCATGGCCTCGAAGCGGAAGCCCTTGTCGTCGGTTTCGACGAAGACGGCGAAGGGCTTGCCAGCGGGCTCCAGCCCCGCCTTGTCCATTTCCACCCGCAGCTTTTCCATGGCGTCGGCGAGGGCGCGCATGCCCTCGTCCCACTCCGCCGTTCCGGCCAGAGCGACCGTTGGCCGCGCCTTGAGCTCGACCATGCTGGGGGACGAGGCGTCGGTGGACGGGTCAGCGGGCGGCGCCAACTGCGCGGCTGCGGAGGAGAGGTTGAGCGCGACGGCGAGGCACACCGTCGCCGCAAACGCCATTGCGAAACGCGCAAGCGAGTAAAGAGCGGTGATCGGTCGAGACATGGTTTGGCTCCGGCGGACGGGCGGATGGCGTAGTCGGAAAGACTGAGTCGCACAATCCATATAGAGACCAGTTGGATGGCGATGCCAAGACAGGGGGCCCCGCCAGCCCTCAACACCTGTGCGCCAGCAAGGTTCAACCCGCCGTCATTGGTCATGCCCAGGTTAGACTCGCCCAGGTTAGACTCGCCAAGGTTTAGACTTGCAAACCCCGGGCGAGCAGGCCAAATCAGCGCGCGGACGCGGGGTCCGCAGGAGAGCCAGCATGGACGCGCTCGCGGGCCGCCCCTTCGCCAAAATGAACGGCCTCGGCAACGAGATCGTGGTGCTGGATCTGCGCGGGACGGATATCGCCGTCACCCCGCAGCAGGCCTGCGCCATCCATCGGGCGGATCGCCTCGCCTATGACCAGCTCATGGTGATCCATGATCCCGTCAGCGCAGGAACCCTCGCCTTCGTGCGCATCTTCAACAATGACGGCACGGAATCGGGCGCATGCGGCAATGGCACGCGCTGCGTCGCCTGGATCATGACAAGGGGCGGCGCCCCCGACCGCTTCCTTATCGAGACCCGCGCTGGCGTTCTGGAATGCGCGCGCGAGGGCGAGTGGAGCTTCACCGTCGACATGGGCGCGCCCCGGCTCGACTGGCGCGAGATTCCGCTATCTCGCGAACAGAGCGACACCACGGCCATTGAGCTTAGCCGCGACGCCGGCTCCGCGCCCCCGCTCAATGGTCCCGCCGTGGTCAACATGGGCAATCCCCATGCGATCTTCTTCGTGGCGGATATCGAGTCCTATGATCTCGCCGCGCTGGGGCCGGGGCTCGAAACCGATCCGATCTTTCCCCAGAAGGCCAATATCTCGCTGGCGCAGGTGCTGTCGCCCGATCATATCCGCCTGCGGGTCTGGGAGCGGGGCGTCGGCCTCACCCAAGCCTGCGGCTCGGCGGCCTGCGCCACGCTGGTCGGCGCCGCAAGGCGTGGCCTGAGCGAGCGCGCCGCGCGCGTCACCCTGCCGGGCGGCGATCTCCTGATCGACTGGCGCCAGAGCGATGACCACGTGATGATGACCGGCCCGGTCGAACTGGAATTCGAAGACGTCTTCGACAACGCCATCTTCGCTGGATCATCCGCGTGAGCGAAAGGCCCGACGTCGATGTGGTGACCTTCGGCTGCCGTCTCAATGCGGTGGAGTCCGAGGCCATCCGCCGCGCCGCCCGGGCTGCTGGCCATAGCGATCTCGTCGTCTTCAACACCTGCGCGGTGACTCAGGAGGCGGTGCGCCAGGCCCGGCAGGCGATCCGCCGCACGCGGCGCGAGCGGCCGGACGCGCGCATCGTCGTCACCGGCTGCGCCGCCCAGATCGACCCGCAGGGCTTCGCCGGGATCGCCGATTCCATCATCGGCAACGCGGACAAGGCGAGGCCCGCCATCTGGGCCGGGCTGGCGGTGGCGCCCATGACCACCGTCAACGACATCATGGCCTTGCCCGAAACCGCCCATCATTTCGTGGCGGGGGCGGTGGACGCCATCGAGGGCCAGACTCGGGCCTTCGTGGAGATCCAGAACGGCTGCGACCACCGCTGCACCTTCTGCATCATCCCCTATGGACGCGGCCCCTCGCGCTCGGCGGCGGCGGGCGAGATCGTGGACCAGATCACACGGCTCACCGCCAATGGCTATCGCGAGGCCGTGCTGACCGGGGTCGACCTGACCTCCTGGGGTCAGGACCTGCCGGGAGCGCCCAAGCTCGGGCGGCTGGTGAAGCAGATCCTGAAGCATGTTCCGCAACTGGAGCGGCTGCGGCTGTCCTCCATCGATTGCATCGAGGCGGACGCCGATCTCTTCGACGCCATCGCCAGCGAGCCGCGCCTGATGCCCCATCTGCATCTGTCCTTGCAGGCGGGCGACGACATGATCCTGAAACGCATGAAGCGCCGCCATTCGCGCGACGAGGCCATCGCCTTTTGTCAGGAGGTGCGGCGCCTGCGCCCCGACCTGGTTTTCGGCGCCGACATCATCGCGGGCTTTCCCACGGAGACCGAGGCGATGTTCGCCATGAGCCTTGATCTCGTCGAGGCCTGCGGGCTGACCCATCTGCATGTCTTCCCCTTCTCGCCCCGCCCCGGCACGCCCGCCGCGCGCATGCCCATGGTGGCGCGCGAGATCATCAAGGAGCGGGCGGCGCGGCTGCGCGAGGCTGGAGCGGCGCGATTGGCGGCGCATCTGCGGGCCCAGGCGGGCAAGACCCTGCGGGTGCTGACCGAGCGCGGCGGCATGGGACGGGCGGAAGATTTCACGCCCGTGCGCACGGGCGGGATCGGGCCGGGTGAGATCATCGAGATGAAAATTTCAGGCGATGATGGAACAGCCCTGCTGTGCGAAGCCGTCTGCTCGCCCTAATTCCGAAAAGCGGGAGCATAACCCCGCTATTCGGGAGTTCTCCAATGAAGACACTCATACTCGCCGCCGGCTTCGCACTCGCGTCAGGCGCCGCCATGGCCGAGAGCTGCAAGATCGAGGCGGGCGCCAAGAAGCTCGCAGGCGCGGCGCAAACCAGTTTCATGAAGAAATGCGAAAAGGACGCCAAGGCGACCTGCGATTCGCAAGCCGCTGAAAAGAAACTGGCGGGCGCCGCGAAGAACAGCTTCACCAAGAAATGCGTGAAGGATGCGGTGGGAAGCTAGGCCTCCATCGGCGCCTGCGTCTCCATGACGAAAACGGGCTCGGGCTCCTCCACCCAGCCGCAACGGGTCAGGCTGTCGCGCATATGCTCGGGGACGGGCGCGCGGCAGGTGATGGAATCCTTGTTCTTGTAGAGGGGGATGGTGATGGCGCGGGCGTGGAGCTGCAAGGGCAGCGCGCTGGCGGTGGCGCCATAGATGAGATCGCCCAGAATCGGCCAGCCCATGGCGGCGCTGTGCACGCGCAATTGATGGGTGCGGCCGGTCTTCGGCTCCAGCTCGACCCAGGCGATGGGCCGCCCCTCCGGCGTCACGCCGCGCCCCAGCACCCGCCAGGCGCTTTGCGAGGGCAGACCCAGCGGATCCACCTTCATCCACCAGCCGCGCGTGGCGTCGAGCCTGCCCAGCGGCAGGTCGATGAGGCCGGAATCGCCTTCCGGGTGGCCATCCACAATGGCCCAATAAGCCTTGGAAATTTCGCCTCGCTTGAACAGTTTCCCCAGCTTCTCCAGAGCCTTGCGATGGCGGCCGAGCACCAGGCAACCCGAGGTGTCGCGGTCGAGGCGATGGGCCAGCGACGGCGAGCGCGGCAGGCCGAAGCGAAGGGCCTCGAAATGGCTTTCCAGATTGTCGCCCCCCTTGGGGCCACGATGCACCGGGATGCCTGCGGGCTTGTTCAGCACGAGCATCAGGGCGTCCCGATAGATGAGGCGAGCGTTAAGGTCTTCCGGCGTCATGCGGGACAAGCTATCTGGCAGAGTGTAGGACTAGATCGCCTCGACCATCGGGGCGACGACCTTCCCTAACACAGGGCGCGGACAGGCGACATGAGCGACGAGGACAATCAGGCGGGCGGCAAGAAGCGGGGCCTTTTCGGTCGGCTGTTCGGCACACGCGACACAGCCCTGGCCGAGCCCGCCCCCGCACCGCCCGCGCCTGAGGAGGCCGCGCAGCCCGAGGCCCCCGCCGAACCGCGCAGCTGGTGGCGTCGGCTGAAGGAGGGGCTGGCGCGCTCCTCCTCCACGATTTCGCAGGGAATCGTGAATGTCTTCACCAAGCGCAAGCTCGACGGGGCCATGCTCGACGAGCTCGAGGACATCCTCATTCAGGCCGACCTTGGGGTCGCCACCGCCCTGCGCATCCGCGAGGCCGTGGGCAAGGGCCGCTACGACAAGCAGATCGAGCCCGACGAGGTAAAGGCCATTCTCGCCAGCGAAGTCGAGAAGGTGCTGCTGCCCGTGGCCAAGCCCCTCGTCATCGACCCCGCCCAAAAACCCTTCGTGATTCTGGTGGTGGGCGTGAACGGCTCGGGCAAGACCACCACCATCGGCAAGCTCGCGGGGCAATTCGCAGCCGAGGGCAAGAGCGTCATGCTGGCGGCGGGAGACACCTTCCGCGCCGCCGCGATCCAGCAGCTGGAGATCTGGGGCGAGCGCATCGGGGCCAGGGTTGTGTCCCGTCCCCAGGGCGCGGATGCGGCGGGCCTCGCCTTCGACGCCATAACGGAAGCGCAAGCGGAAGGCGTGGACGTCCTGATGATGGACACCGCCGGACGATTGCAGAATCGCAAGGAGCTAATGGCGGAACTCGAGAAGGTCGTGCGCGTGATGAAGAAGGTCGACGCCGACGCGCCCCATGCGGTGCTGCTGGTGCTCGACGCCACCGTGGGCCAGAACGCCATGAGCCAGGTGGAGATCTTCGGCAAGGTGGCGGGGGTGACGGGCCTCGTGATGACCAAGCTCGACGGCACCGCGCGCGGCGGCATTCTCGTCGCCATCGCGGAAAAATTCGCCCTGCCCGTGCATTTCATCGGCGTGGGCGAGGGGCGCGACGATCTCGAACCCTTCGAAGCCCGCGATTTCGCCCATGCCATCGCCGGCATCGACCAGGACACAACGCAGACAGGGAACGCCTGACATGACCGAGCCCGCCGAGCCCCAGTCCGCCGCCCCCAAGCGCCCTAAACAGAACCCGGCCCTCAAGCTGGCGCTGGAGATGGGTCCGCTGGTGCTATTCTTTTTCGCCAACGCCAAATACGGCATCTTCATCGCCACAGGCGTGCTGATGGTCGGCGTGGTGGCCGCGCTTGCGGCCTCTTGGCTGCTGACCCGCCATATTCCCATCATGCCTCTGGTCACGACCGTGGCGGTTCTCGTCTTCGGCGGGCTGACCTTCATTTTTCAGGATGAGATCTTCATCAAGATGAAGCCTACGATCGTGAACTCGATTTTCGGCGCCGTGCTGCTGATCGCTCTGGCCATGGGCAAGCCCCTGCTGCCGGTGGTGCTGGACAGCATGATGCGGCTCACTGAAATCGGCTGGCGCATTCTCACCCTGCGCTGGGGCCTGTTTTTCTTTCTTCTGGCCGGACTCAATGAAGTGGTCTGGCGCACCCAGAGCACGGATTTCTGGGTGAGCTTCAAGGTCTTTGGAACCATGCCCATCACGGTGGTCTTTGCGCTGGCGCAGATCCCGCTGATCATGAAACATGAGATCAAGGACCAAGACGAGCCTGAGCACTGGTAAGGAGGCAAACTCATGACGCTACGCGCCGCCACCCTCACGCTGACCGCCCTCGCCGCCTGCATGTCTGGCGCCCTCGCACAGGGACGACCCTCCAGCACCTCGATGACCTGCGCTGCCGCCGCCAATCTCGTGACCTCGCGTGGCGCGGTCGTGATCGGCACCGGTGGGGACACCTTCGAGCGCGCGGTCGCCCATCAAGGCTTTTGCCTGCGCGGGCAGGACACCAGACCGCTGTTCTCGCCGACCCGCGACAACAACGCCTGCTTCATCGGCTATTATTGTTATGACCCGCCGCGCGACCGCTATTGACGCCTAACGCAGCGCCTTCTCGATCTGCGGCATGAGCACGGCGCGCAGGGCCTCGGGCGAGAGCGGGCCGATGAACTTGTAGGCGATGGTTCCATCGCCCTTCACCACGAAGGTCTCGGGAACCCCATAGACGCCCCAATCAATCCCCACCCGCCCGGAGCGATCCACGCCGATGAGCGCGTAAGGGTTGCCCATCTCCTTCAGGAATTTCGTGGAATTGCCGGGCTCGTCCTTATAGGCGAGGCCCGCCAGCCGCACGCCCGCCCGCGCCAGCTCCGGATTCTTCGAAAGTTCGAGCAGCACGGGATGTTCGTCCCGGCAGGGCCCGCACCAGGAGGCGAAGACATTGACCAGCGTGACCTTGCCGCCGCGCAGGTCCCCGTCGCCAAAGCCCGCGAGGCCGGAGCCCTCGAGCGGGGGCAGGGTGAAGGCGGGGGCGGGCTTGCCGATCAGGGGCGAGGGCAGGCGTTGCGGGTCGCCGCTGTAGAGGCGCACCAGAAAAAGGCCCGCCAGCGCCAGAAAAGCGATCAGCGGCAGCAGGGTCAGCCAGCGGCGCGGCTTGCCCGCCGTCGCGGGAGCCTCGCTCATGCGCCCTCTCCCTCGCCGCGCGGCGGGAATTTCGCCAGCGCGCGCTTGAGGTTGCGATGGTCGAGAAGGATCGCCCCCAGCATCAGCGCCACCACGGCGCCCGCGATGAGGAAGGCGGCGATGATGAACTCAGCATGGTCGCTCATGCGCGGGCCTCCGGCTGGGGTTCCAGCACATGGTCGGCGGCCTCGGCGGCGAGATAGGACAGGCGCCGCAGACGCCGCCGCAGGATCTCGTTGCGAATGCCCATGAGGTGCAGGCAGAGGAACAGCAGGCTCGCCCCCACCGCCATCACCAGCAGCGGCCAGAGCATGGACGGATGGATCGCAGGCCCGCCCATGCGCAGCACGGAGGCTGGCTGGTGCAGGGTGTTCCACCAGTCCACCGAGAATTTGATGATGGGGATATTGACCACGCCGACGAGCGTCAGGATCGCCGCCGCCCGGGCGGCCTTCAGCGGCTCCTCGATGGTGTTCCACAGCGCGATCAGGCCGAGATAGATCAGGAACAGCACCAGCACCGAGGTGAGCCGCGCGTCCCAGACCCACCAGGTCCCCCACATGGGCTTGCCCCAGAGGGAGCCCGTCACAAGGCAGATGAAAGTGAAGCCCGCACCCAGAGGCGCCGCCGCCTGCTGGGAGGCGCCCGCCAACGGATGGCGCCAGACCAGCGTGCCGAGGGCCGAGAGGGTCATCACCGTGTAGATGAACATGGCGAGCCAGGCGGCGGGGACGTGGATATACATGATCCGCACGGTCTCGCCCTGCTGGTAGTCCGCAGGAGCGATGAGGAAGGTCATGTAAAGGCCCGCGCAGAGCGTCAGCACGGTCGCGCCCCAGAGCCAGGGCAGGACGGCGCCGACCAGGCGCAGGAAGAAGGTGGGGTTTGCGTACTTGAGCATGCTTTTACCTATCGCCGGGTCGGCGCGCTGGCAATGAAGCCCATCAGCCCCCGCTGCGCAAGGCCGCCGCCGCCGCAAAGGGCGCCAGCGCCATGGAGGCGAGGCTGAGGGCGCATAAAATCAGGAAGGGCG
>CANGTC010000016.1 GCA_947456505.1 Beijerinckiaceae bacterium | reverse complement strand
GGTGGAGGGGCAGTTCCAGGGCGGCGCGGTGCAGGGCATCGGCTGGGCGCTCAACGAGGAATATATCTTCGGCGAGGACGGCAAGATGCAGAACCCCGGCTTCCTCGACTACCGCATGCCCGTGGCGTCAGACGTGCCCAATATCGACACGGTCATCGTCGAGGTGCCGAACCCCAAGCATCCCTTCGGGTTGCGCGGGGTGGGCGAGGTGCCTGTCGTGCCCACCATGGCGGCCATCGCCAACGCCATCGGCGATTGCATCGGCATACGTCCGCAGTCCCTGCCCATGTCGCCGCCGCGCATGCTGCAGTGGATCAAGGAGCGCAACGCAGTCAGGGGCTAGACATGAGTGCGCCGCCCTCACCCCTGTGTTCCATGGGGGGCGAGGGCGGGGCGCGTCATGGGTCCGCCGAGCGCAAGGCTCAGTCGTAGACGGTTTCCATGTAATGATCTGAGTCCACCAGGGCCTCGATGATCGTGGGGCCTGGGGTGCGCAGCGCCGCCTGCACCCGCTCGATCAGCGACGCGGAATCGCGGACGCCAAAGGCTGGCGCGCCGAAATAGTGCGCTGGAGGATCGCGATAGTCCTCCTCCTGCAATTCGGTGCCATAGAGGGTGAATTGCCGACGCGCTTGCTTCACTTTGATGAGGGCGAGCCATTTGTCGTCCAGCACGACGATGGGAAGCGAGATTCCTTGCCTTTTGGCGGTGGCGACCTCGCCCGCCGTCATCTGGAAACAGCCGTCGCCAATGAGGCAGACGACCGGCAGGTCGGGGCGCGCAAGTTTGGCGGCGATGGCGGCCGGCAAACCGAAGCCCATCGATGACCATCCGTTGGTGAGATGGAAAGTCTTGGGGGCGTGCGCAGGCCACTGGGCGGAGATCTGGTGCGTGTGGGCCCCTACGTCGAAGGTGAGGATCCCCTCCTTCGGGAGAGCGCGGCGCACCGCGTCGATGGCCTCATGGGCTGTGAAGGTCGCGCTTTTTGGCCGCAAGGCCGCCTGGAAATGGGCGCGGTGCGCGGCCAGCGCGTCCATGGTCCAGTCGTTGGAGGCGCCGGGCAGCGCGCAGAGCCGCGCAAGGCTCGACGGCAACTCGCCCGTGACCTGATGGGCCAGCTTCACGGAAGGCGCGATGTCGACGGGATCGATGTCGATCTGCAACAGCGGAGTCTCGCCGATCCATGCCTCGAACTCGACTTCGATCGTGTCATAGCCAAGGCCTACGATGAGGTCGGCCGAGCGCAACATCTTGCGCTGGATTTGCCGGCATGACCGCTCGATGCAGCCCAGCGAAAGGGGGTGATCCTCGTCAATCAGCCCTTTCGCCATGGCGGTGGTGGCGAAGGGCATCTGATGACGCTCGACAAATTGCCGCAGAAGGTCCTTGTCCGCGATCCGCATCGCCGAAGATCCCAGCACGGCGATGGGCCTGCGCGCTGCAGCGATGATCTCTGCGGCGCGTGCGATGGCGGCGTCCGGCGCCGCAGCGCTTTTCACAGGGGGCGTCAGGGCTGGCGCGGACTCGTCGGTAAGAGCGGTTGCGACATCTTCCGGCAAGTCCAGATGGACGGGTCCCATGGGTTCGGTCATCGCCAGTTGAATGGCTTTGGCGAGCGTTTCGCCCACCTTGCCCCGCTCAAGGCGAAAGGACGCCTTGGTGATGGGCTTGAACAGGGCGTGATGGTCGATCCACATCTGAATGCGGCGGCCCAGTTGTTCCGTGACCAGATTGCAGGTGATGGCGATCATGGGCGAGCGATCGAGCCAGGCATTGCCAACGCCTGTGGCCAAATTGGTCGCGCCGGGGCCAAGGGTCGCGATGCAAAGGCCGGGAGAACCGGTCATTCGACCATCGACATCAGCGGCGAAACCCGCCGAACCCTCGTGCGCCGTGAGGACGAAATCAACCCCGCCCTTGCGCATTGCTTCCATCAACGGCAGCACATTGCCGCTTGGAATGCCAAAACCGCGCTTGATGCCTGCGGATTTCAGCGTTGCGACGATCAGGTCGGCATTGTTCATGATTACCTCTTGTGAAGACGGTCGCCCGTCGTCAGACCAATTGAAATTGCGTTGACTTGCTGAGACGTGAGACTCTGGCTCATCGATGGTCGAGTTTACGCGGCTTGCAACTGATGCTGCAAGGGACGATTTGCCATCATTAGGCTAGCTTATGATCTCTCGGATCCGGCGATGGCGGGCGGCGTCCCTGCGGCGGGGTTCACCTCTGAACATCAGGAATTTGAGCATGGCCTTGGCTCTGGCTTGCGGTGGGTGGACATTGGGCCGTGCGCCTTGGCTTGCGAAGTGATTTACGCGATAAATCCTGTGGTTCAGTGAGATGGATCTTCTTTGATTCTCGATGTCGCAGTCAGGCGTGCTGCGAGGGAGACGAGGAAGCGTCTCTGGCGTTTGAGCAAGCTGGAGTGCGAATGGGTTGTTCGAGGGCGTCAGAGGTGCTTGGAGAGTCCAATGCATGATGGAAAAGACGCGGCGCCCGGCCTTGCAATGATCGACGCTGCGATGATTGATGAGAAATTGCACCAGGCTTTATCTCGCCATCAGAATGGACAGCTGGCGCAAGCAGAGGTTCTGTATCGGCAAATTCTGGACGTGAGTCCAAATCATTTTGACGCTCTGCACTTTTCAGGCGTGTTGGCCCAGCAGAAAAAGCAATTCGGCTACGCAGAAGCCTGTTACAAAAAAGCGATCTCTGTAAATGGTTCTTATGCGCCGCTTTTTTCCAACTATGGTCTGTTTTTGCAAGAAGTGAACCGGTTGGAAGAGGCCGTCGCCTGTTATGACAGGGCGATCTCCCTCGTCCCCGATTTTCCGGAAGCCTATTTCAATCGCGCGAACGCGCTTGGCGGTTTGCAACGTTTCGATGCAGCCCTTTTATCTTATCAAACGTGCATTCTTTTCAAACCTGATTTCGAGGGCGCTTATCAGGGTTGCGGTCAAGCGCTCAGGGTTTGCGGTCGCTTAGGCGAAGCTCTGATTTTTTTTGATAAAGCCCTGTCCATCAAGCCGGATTTCATTGAGGGATGGTTCGCTCATGCGCTGACGTCAGCTGCAGCAGGTTATGTCGATGACGCCATCCGTTCCTATCGAAAAGTTCTTTCTTTCAAGCCTGATTATTTTGAAGCGCATTACAACTGCGGCAACGCGCTCATGGGTCTTGGGCGTTTTGAAAAGGCCATTGAATGCTATGAAAACGCCATCAGGTACAATCCGAATTTTCCCGATGTTCACGCCAATCGCGGCAATGGGCTGAGGAAACTTGGTTTTATCGATGAGGCGCTAGCCTCATACGAAAGAGCGATTGTCCTCAAGCCCGACCTGCATGGCGCATATTATAATTGCGGAAATATTTTGAAAGACATGGGTTTGCTTGATCGCGCTCTTTCCCTCTACAAAAAGACCATAGCAATCAGACCTGACTACCCTGAAGCCTATTTGAGCATTGGCGCCGCTCTTCATGCGGCCGGAAATTCTGAAGAAGCGATAACAGCCTATGACAGGGCGCTTCATTTCAGGCCGGGATATGCGGAAGCTTGGCTGAATCGCGGCGCAGCCCTCAGGGACTTGAAGCTGTTTGAAAAGGCCGTCAACGCCTATGAAATGGCTATTTCCTTCAAGCCTGATTACGCTGACGCATTCCTGAATCTGGGTGTGGTGCTGCAGGATACAGGACAGTTGGACGCCGCCATCGCAGCATATGATCTTGCTATCGGGCTGAAACCGGATCTCGCCGTCGCTTATTCAAACAAGGGAAATGCGCTGGCGGATTTGAAGCGTTTCCACGAGGCCAGAGGCGCCTATGAGAGAGCGGTTTCCATCAGGCCTGAATTCGCCGAGGCCTATTTCAATTATGGAATCGCCCTCAAAAAAAGCAATGATTTGGAAGCGGCGCTCGCCCTTTATGATCAAGCTCTGGATATTGATAGAGCTTATGTGGACGCGTATCTCAATCGCGGCCTTGTGTTGAAAGAATTGACGCGATTGAACGAGGCCTTGATTTCCTATGAGGCGGCCATCGCCCTCAAGCCGGACTACGTGGAAGTCTATTTGAACTGCGGCGTCGCCCATAAGGAACTCAAGCGGATCGACCAGGCCATTCATTCATATGACCTGGCCATCGCCTTGAATCGAAATTATGCGGATGCCTATGCAAATAAAGGAATAGCCCTCCTTTTGGCCGGTGATTTTCTGCGCGGTTGGGATCTTTATGAATGGCGAAAAAAAGGGGCCGAGCCCGACGGCGCCAGATCTTTCCCGCAACCTTTATGGCTTGGGGATGCAGATATTCAAGGCAAGAAGCTTCTCGTTCATTACGAGCAGGGATTGGGCGACACAATTCAATTTTGTCGTTATCTGCCTCTTCTTGTTGAGGCAGGCGCGGAAGTCCTGTTCGCGCCGCACAGGAAGTTAAAGCGCTTGACGTCAACAGTCAGCGACATGATCAAACTGGTCGATGTCGATGATAAGAAGCTTGAATTTGATTTTCACGTTCCACTTCTGAGCTTGCCGCTTGCCTTCAAGACCACCCTTCCAACGGTTCCGCGCCGCGTGCCATATCTTTCCGCGGAGCCTGACCTGATCAAGAAGTGGCGAACAAAGATTGGCGACAGCGGTTTTCGGATTGGCGTTTGCTGGCAGGGAAGTCGCAATAAAATTGATTTTGGGCGCTCATTTCCCCTCAGGCTTTTTGAAGACATCGCAAAAGTCGAGCAGGTCCGTCTCATCAGCCTGCACAGGGGCGAGGGTGAAGATCAACTCGCCGATCTGCCTGATGGAATGGTGGTGGAGATGCTGGGCGATGATTTTGATTCCGGTCCGGACGCCTTTCTTGATACGGCGGCGGTCATGATGTCCTGCGATCTCGTGATCACCTCGGATACGGCCGTCGCCCATCTGGCGGGGGCGCTTGGCGTCAAAACCTGGGTTGCGCTTAAATATGTCCCGGATTGGCGATGGCTTCTGGATGGGAGCGATAGCCCCTGGTATCCGACGATGCGGCTGTTTCGCCAGACTTGCGATGGTGATTGGGCTGGGGTTTTCAGCGCCATGAAAAATGCGCTTCTGCACGAGAAGTGAGCGCGTCTTATCGTTTTAGGTGTATGGGTTGTCGTTTCAAGACGCCCGGTTCAAACTGTGGGGTCCCGATCTGGAGGCCGCCGTCATGTTCCGTCGTTTGTCCTTGCTCGCCACGCTGGTTCTGCCCCTCGGCTGGCATCCTGCTTCATGCGAGGCGCAGGAGAAGATCGTTCTCGCCTCGGGCGCGCAGGGAAATTGGGAAACCGCAGCGGCGGAATTGGGTCGCAGTTCCGGCATATTCCGCAAACATGGGCTTGAGGTGGAGCTCTTGTGGACGCAGGGGGGCGGCGAGACCCAACAGGCCGTGACCTCGGGCAGCGCGGATATCGGCATAGGGCTGGGGCTTGCAGCGGTGATGTCCGCCTATACCAAGGGCGCCCCCGTGCGCCCCGTCGCCAACGCCATGACGGGGCCGGATGTCTACTGGTATGTGCCCGCCGCCTCGCCCATTCGTTCGTTGAAGGACGCTGCGGGCAAGAGCATGTCTTTCTCGACCGTCGGCTCCTCGACCTATATTGCGGTTTTGGGCCTACGCAAGCTTTACAATGTGGATCTCAAGCCCGTGGGCACCGGCAGCCCCGCCGCAACCTATACCCAGGTGATGTCCGGTCAGGTCGACATAGGCTGGGCCGGTCCGCCCTTTGGCATGGAGCAACTCAGCAAGGGTCTCATCCGCGTCGTTGTGCGCGAGGCGGAATTGCCGGAGTTTCAGGATCAGACGGTTCGCGTCATGATCAGCAATCTCAAATTCATCGAAGGCCGGGGTAAGGTGCTCGACGCCTTCCGGGCGGCCTATATGGAAACCCTGGACTGGATGTATTCCAGCCCCGACGCGGTGAAAGCCTATACGCGCTTCTCCGCCATTCCCGAGGAGATCGCCGCGCAGGTTCGGGACGAGTATTTTCCCCGCAAGGCGCTCAACCTTGATCGACTGGCGGGCGTTGATTACGCCATGCGTGACGCCGTGGAGATGAAATTTCTGAAAGAGCCCCTGACCGAGGCGCAATTGAAAGAATTTTTTGCCGCCTATGCAAAATAGGTGAGGCCTTGGCCCCATCTGTCGATCTGGCGTTCGCGTGATGCGCCATGGCCTGAAGCCTAGGCCTTCAGCAGTTGCGCATCGATGGGCAAGCTGCGGATGCGCTTTCCCGTCGCCGCGAAAATGGCGTTGCAGAGGGCGGGGAGCACCGGGGGCAGGGCGGGCTCGCCAAGTCCGGTTGGCGGGACGTCGCTGGTGATGAAATGCACCTCCACTGGCGGCGCCTGATCGATCCGCAGGGGCGGCACGCTGTCGAAGTTCGCCTGAACGACACGACCCCGTTCAATCGTCACCGCTTGTCCCAGCGCCGCGCCGAGCCCATCCAGCGCTGCTCCCTGCACTTGATGTTCGGCGCCCAAGGGGTTGACGATCTGGCTGCCGATGTCACCCACCGCCCAGACATGATCCAGCTTGATGGCGCCCGACGCCGACACCGTCGCCTGCACCACCTCCGCGAAATAGCCGAGATGGCTATAGTAGAAGGCGAGGCCCTTGGCCGTGCCCTTGGGCAGGCTGTGGCGGTTTTTCCAATCCGAGACTTCGGCGACGCGCAGCAGCACATTGCGCATACGCCCCGTGTTGAAATCGCGCAGCGGATCCGGCTTGCCGGGGGTGGTCGCCAGGATTTTCGGCTCTCCCAACAAGGCGAGGCGGAAATCCAGCGGGTCCTTGCCGGCGGCATGGGCGAGTTCGTCCATGAAGGACTGGAAGACGAAGCCCAGCGCATTGGAGCGCGGCGCGCGCATGGGCCCGGTCGGCACGCCAAACTCGATGACCGACTGCCCGTAATCCAGATGCGGCACCAGTTGCGCCGGGAATTCGGTTGGCGGCATGGTGTTGGAGGAGTTGGCGGGTTTGCCATCCTTTCCGAAGGTCACGAAATGATCGGTGAGGGCGATGAGGGCGCCCTTGTCGTCAAGGCCGGCCTTTAAATGATGGAAGCCCGCTGGCCGGTAGAAGTCATGCTGCATGTCGTCTTGCCGGTTCCAGAGCAGCTTGACCGGGGCGCCGACTTTCCGGGCGATCCAGGCCGCCTCGGCCATGAAGTCGCTTTGCAGCCTGCGGCCGAAACCGCCGCCGCCTCGCGTCATGTGCACGGTCACGTCCTTTTCGGGAAGGCCCAGCGTTTTGGCCACCAATTTCTGCCCAGGACCAGGACTTTGCGCCGGCGCCCAGAGGGCGATCTTGCCATCCTTGAAATGCGCCGTGCAGTTTTGTGGCTCGAGAACGATATGGGAGAGGAAGGGATACGCATAGGAGGCCTCGACCACCTTGGCCGCGCTCTTCAGCGCGCTTGGCGCATCCCCATCGCGACGCAGGAAGCTCGCCGGGGCGCCTGCTGCGAATTTGGCGGCCTGCGCAGCGAAGCCTTCGCTGCTATGGGTCGCGTTCGGGCCTTCGTCCCACACGATCTCCAGTTTCTCGCGCGCCTTGTTGGCCGTCCACCAGCTTTTGGCGACGATGGCGACGCCATCGACCAGCCCTTCGGGGTCCTTGGAGGGGTTGGCCTCGCTGGCGCGGATGATGAAGGCGTCGTGGATCCCGGGAAGCGCCTTGATCGCGTCGATATTGGCGGAGGTCACCTTGCCGCCGAAGACCGGGCATTTCTCGAAGACAGCGTGCATCATCCCCGGCAGGGTGACATCAATGCCGAAAATCGGTTGGCCCGTCACGATCTTCGCATTTTCGACGCCGGGGACGCGCTGGCCGATGATCTTGAAGGTTTTCGGATCCTTCAGCTTGACGGTCGCCAGATCGGGGACCGGCTGCTCCGCCGCCTTCGCCGCCAGAGCGCCATAGGTCATGGAGCGTCCGCTCTTGCGGTGATGAACCACGCCTGCATCGGTTTCGCAGTCCTCGGGGGGCACGTTCCAACCCTGCGCGGCTGCAGCCACAAGCATCTGGCGGCCCGCTGCGCCCACGCGCCGCAGCGGATCGTAATTCGTCGGCGTCGAGTTGCTGCCGCCTGCATGCTGGCGCCCGAAGATCGCCTCGTTGAGGGGCGCCTGCTCGATGCGGACATCCTTCCAGGCCACGTCCAGCTCCTCGGCGATGACCATCGGGAGCATGGTTCGGATTCCCTGTCCGATCTCCGGGTTTTTCGACAGGATCGTGATGACGCCATCGGCGGCGATGCGCACGAAGGCGGTGACACCAGCGGATTCGCCAGCAGCGGCGGCGGCGGCGCCGGGCAGGGCGGCCTCCAGCGCAAGGCCGCCGCCGATGGCGAGACTGGCGCGCAGGAATGTGCGGCGGGACAGGTTCATGCCAAGGTCGGCGTTTTCAAGGGTCGTGCTGGCCATGATTACTTCGCCTCCGCAACGTGTTTGATGCCGGCGCGAATGCGCGTGTAGCTGCAGCAACGGCAGACGTTGCCGCTCATGGCGGCGTCGATATCCTTGTCCGTGGGCTTGGGCGTCTGACTGAGCAGGGCCGTGGCGGACATGATCTGCCCGGCCTGACAATAGCCGCATTGCGGCACGTCGAGCTCCATCCAGGCCGCTTGCAATTTCTTGCCAATGGGATTGGCGGCCATGCCCTCGATGGTGGCCACAGGCGCCGAGCCTACGCTGGAGATGGGCGTCTGGCAGGACCGTATGGGCTTGCCATCCACATGCACGGTGCAGGCCCCGCAAAGCCCGGCCCCGCAGCCGAACTTGCTGCCTTTCAGGTCAAGCTCGTCGCGAAGCACCCACAGGAGCGGCATATCCGCGTCCACATCGACAGTGCGCTTGGCGCCATTGACTTCAATGGTAAAGGCCATCTCGTTACCCTCCCCTGGATGGGTCGAAATTGGCCGATCCAGGGCCGGGATGCAAGAGCGTCGCAATTTTCCCGTGAAGGGCCATCCGCCCCGTTTCCGGCAAGGCGTCATATTTGGGGTGGACCGGTTCAACGAAGGTGGCCCATAGTTGCGCCATGAGACGTCCCTCATCCGCCGGGGACAGCGAGGTTGGCGATAATGACAAGTCTGGTCCGTAATCTGCTTTGCATGATCTTTGTTTGCAGCGCCATGGGCGTCGCCATGGCGCAGGAAAAGACGAAGCTACGCATGGGCGTCATCGAAAATTCAGCGCGCAGCATCTCGCATATGGGCCTCAACATCGCGCTCAAGCGAGGCTTTTTTGACGAGGAAAATATAGCGCTGGAAGTCGTGCCTCTGCCCGGCGTCCAGTTTCAGATCGAGGCGCTCGACAAGGGCAGGGTCGATATCAGCCACACTGCGACCCCCTATTTGATTCAAGCCGTGTTGGCGGGGTCGGATTCCATCGCAGTGGTTGGCGGGCTCGCAAACCCCGTGTTTTCGGTCGTGGCCAAGCCCGATGTAAAAAGCTATTCGGATCTTAAAGGCAGGGTCGTCGGCCTTTCCTTGTCGGTCGACACCATCACGCTTGGGTCTCTGAAGCTCTTCGCAAAGGCCGGTCTTGCGCCGGACGCCTATGAAACAAGAGTCCTTGTGGGAACGCCGCCACGGGTCAATTGTCTGGTGGATGTGGACTGCGCCGCCGTGCCCGTTGGTCAGCCGGATGATCTGGTCCTGATGCGCAAGGGATATGTGAAGCTCGGCGATTCCCTTGAGGTGATTCCCGCCCTGCAATTCAATGTTCTGGCGGCGCGCCGCACATGGGCTCACCAGAATGAGGCCCTCATGATCCGCTATGTCAGCGCGATCGGAAGGGCCTATCGCTACATGAATGATCCCGTGAATCGCGTCGATGTGGTGGCGTTGATCGCCGAGGCGACGCGCGCGCCGCTTGATATCGCCGATGAAATATACCGATTCTATTTCGAGCCCTATCGCGGAATCATGCCCAGGGCTGGTGAAATCAACATGGAGGGGATGAGCGCCGTCCTTTCACTCATGCGCGATGGCGGAGAACTGCAATCCCCGCTGCCGCCAGCTTCGCGATTTGTGGATCTCGCCTTTCTCCAGAAAGCTGGCTTGCAATAACGGTAACGGTTGATGATCCGGGACGGGCATTTACTGATTATTAAAACCCGCGACGACAAGTGTTGGGACCGGGCGCGTGAAATCAAGGTCTGGGGCTTCCGCGCCCATGGAAAAGGCAGATGATATGAACGTTGCCCAGGAGCCGGAAGCTGGAGGCGGAACCGAGCAGCCTCGGCGCGTCTCGTGTCTTGATCTGCTGTTTGGCTTCGCCACGGTCGGGATGATCGGTTTCGGCGGCATCGCCAATGCTCTTTTTCACGTGGTCGTCGATAAGCGCAAGTGGCTGACCGCCGAAGAATATACGATGACCTTTGGTCTCGCCCAGATCCTGCCGGGGGCCTCGCCCATCAACACCTCGATCATGATCGCTGATCGGTTTCAGGGCTTCGTCGGCATTGCCTGCGCGATCTGCGGACTGCTGTTCGTGCCCTTGATAAGCCTGATCGCGCTCGCTCTTATTTACGATCAGTTCGCCGATGTGCCTGAAGTGCGGTACGGCACCATAGCCTCGGTGGCCGCTGCTGCGGGGCTGAGTTTTGGAACCGCGCTCAAGGCCTCCATTCGGGTGCTGCGCAGTGCGCCCGCCATCATCCTGGCGGTGCTTTCCTTTGGCGCCATCGGGATTTTCCGCGTCCCAATGATCCCCACGATGATCGTGCTGATGATTGTGGCCCTGACATTCTCCTACATGCGGAGAGAGCAATGAATCTTGCCGGGCTCTTTCTCTTGGCGATTTCTTTCGCGACCACGGCCCTTGTCTCGTTCGGCGGCATTCTGGTCATGGTGCCGGAAATCCATCGCATCTCCGTCGAGGTCTATCGCTGGGCCAGCGATGCGGAATTCGCCAGCGCGTTCGCCGTCTCCCAGATGGCGCCCGGTCCCAATATCATGCTCATGAGCCTTATCGGCTGGCGCGCCTTCGGCATCCTGGGATTGCTGGTGGCGACTTTCGCCGTGATCTTGCCGCCGGGGATCCTTGCGATCATCGCGGGACGGATGGAGGTGCGCTTCTCGAGCTCCGCCATTTTCAAGCTGGTGCGCATGAGCCTTCCGCCCATCGTCATCGGACTCATGATGGCCAGCGCGTTCATTACCGCAAAAATAGCCGTCGATGGATTGATCGGGATCTTCATCGCCGCAGGCGTCGCGATTTTTGTCGCGCTGACGAAGCAGAATCCGCTGATACCGATTGTTCTATCGATTGTGGTGGGCGTTATTGCGGGTCGTCTTGGCTATCTGGTGTAATCAGAAGGCCGTCCCTGACGCCCTCGTCTAGATCTTCAGGCCGAACTGATCGTAGGTGCTGAACCTGCGGGAGTTGCTGATGTCATGGCTGAGGCTGATGCTTTTTTCAGGGCAATCATCCTCGCATAGATAACAGACATGACAGTCGTTTCCATAGGCCACAAAGGCCTTGTTCCGCACCGGGTCCAAACGGATCACATCCACCGGGCAGGACAGCAGGCATAGGCCGCAACCCGTGCAGGTCTGCGGATCAATGGTGATTTTCGTCATGGCGTCGCCGCTCATGCTTGCCCCCCATTCGCCGTTTTTCCCAGGATGATGGCGCCGATGGGCCCCAGCCCTGACTGATCGTTCTTGATCGGAAACCGGACGCCCTCCTGCGGAAATGGCAGGCGCTCCATGATGACGCCCTTCGAGCCACGCCGAATCCCGTGCCAGCAGAACCAGGATGGATCGGTCATGGGATAGTCTTCTCTGAAGAACTGATCGCGGCTTTCCGTGCGGTCCAGCGCGGAACGGTAGACTGCGGCTGCGCATTCTGAGACGTTTCGCGCTTCATGCAGTTTGACGAGATCGTGCAGATCGGTGGCGGCGATTTCTTCGGTGAGCCGTGCGACTTCCTGGGTCACCGCCAGCATGGCGTCCAATTTTTGACCGCTGAGCACCATGCCATCAACGACGCTGGCTTCGAGCTTTGCAAGATCATCGTGCAGTAGATCCGGCGTTTTTTGGCGCTGTGGTCTTTTCAAGGGCGCGAAGGTCGCGGTCCGCAGAGCCTCGATGGCGTGATCTGGCGCCGCGATGCGCTGATCTTCAAGGCTTTCATGGGCCGCGCAGTCTCCCGCATGCCACCCCGACACATTGCAAAAAGCGGTTGGCGAACCCGCGCTCGCGTGGGTTCCGGTCGCGTCGTTCTTGGCCGCAGAACCGGCGGCGAAAAGGCCGGGGATATTGGTGCGGCCTTGAAGATCGATCTGCAGGCCGCTGCGTCCGCTCGCCCACATGCCCCAGGTTGGTTCAATCGGCAGGGGATGCACGCGCGGATCAGGCACATGGTCCGACAGGAGGATCGTGCCGCCCCGATGGATCTTCGCCATATCCGGCCAATAGGTGTCGTCCACATGGCGCAAATCGATATAGACCGGCCCGTTTCCATCCAGCAACTGCTTGGCGAAGGCCGCGACCACATGGGGCAACTCGCCCCGTTCCAGCCTGACGGGATCAATCTTCTCCATGAAACGCTCGCCCCTGGCGTTGATGAGGCGGGCGCCATGGGCGATGGCCACATTATAGCTGGGGAAGTCGAAACGCTTCATAAGGACATTGAAGGTTCCGCCGAAGGTGAACTCCATATCCACGAGACGCGCGCCAACGCGATAGGCCATGGCTACGCCGTCGCCTGTGTCGTTATCGACCCGGTGCGTGCCTTTCATGGCGATCATGCCTGTGGCGACGATGGTGCGCTTCGAACGAATATGGACGAATTGGCCGCCATGAACATTGAAGCCGACAGCGCCGACAACCGCGCCATTGGTGGGCCAGTATCCATCGGAGGTCGTCAATTCGGTGACGCACACGCGGTCGAGGATCGTGACGCCGAGCGCGGCGATGCGCTTGCGAAGTTCGCGCATGGCGACCTTGGGCTGGTACTGCATGCCGCGAACCGTGATCATGCCCCGGCTGGCGAAGCGCCGGATATTGCCGTCAGCATCCCGCGAAATCGGCACGCCCCAGCTTTCATAATCCTTGATGCGCGCGCGCTGGCCTTCGAGCAATTGGTAGGTCCAGCGTTGGTCGCACATATAGCTGCCGTGGGTGATGAATTCCTCGGCCCAGACATCAATGTCGTCGGACTCCAGCGGGCAAGTCGTGATGCCGCCTGACATGGTCGACGCACCGCTTCGGCTGACATAGGCCTTGTCGACGAGGATGACCTTTGCGCCAACCTCCGCAGCCCGCAGCGCCGCCCATGAGCCAGCAAATCCTCCGCCGATGACGAGCACGTCTGTGGCGTAATCGTCGATCACTTCCTTCGTCAAAGCACGCTTCCTTCCATGAAAGCCTGCCGACGGCTTTTGCTCATTCTAGCCTGGAGCGTCACCCTCAATCAAATCCGGTGGGAATCTGTTGGCGGCCCAGGAATGAGTTGACGCCTGGCGGCCTCAGGCGCGGCAGAATTTTTGGACTATTGGGCGTTCATCGCCAGCGCCACGGCCGATGAGGCCGTTTCGGCCACAGCAAGGCGGGTGATTTCACCTCTCAGGAACGCCTGCAGGAAGGTATCATAGTCTCTGAAAGAGACGCAGCCGTTGGAATCGCCGCGCGGGCCCAGCATGAACGTGTGGGCCAGAATGCCGTCTCGGCCATACATCCGGCTCTCGTTCACGGGAATGAGCCGAATGGCCCGAACGCCGTGGAACAGGGCCTCGCGCAGGCGCAAATTATAGACATTTGCGGGCGTGACGCCCCGGTTCTTCATGTGCATGGAGCGGGGATCGTCCATAAGATCGCCGAGACCTGAATGGGCTTCGAGCCGCTGGCCGTTTGGCAGGAGCACGGTCTTGCTGGATATGTCGTAGATGGCGGTCTTGCCATCAGCCATATTGCGCTTTGGCGGGGCGGCAGGGCGCCATCCGCCGACCTCCCCCTGGTCCAGCGGCGCATAGGCGAGGGCTGCTGTGGGTTGGGGTTCGCTGGCGCCGAAAATACGCTCGAAGAAGCCTTTTTCGGAAGGCGCAGGCATGCTTGCGGAACGCCGCGCCGGAGTGGCCGCGCGCGCGGCGGGAGGCGCGGCCTCGCGGGCGGCAAGCACGACCGGGGCTGGGGTTGCCGCTTGCATCCGGAACGGATTGGCCAGCGGCAGCGGGACCTCCACCGGTTTCGGCGTGACCTCCGCAACGATGATGGGTGCGCTTGCTGGCGCCCGTATGTTGGTCGACGCCAACAAGAAGCCGTCGCCCAGAACGGGCGCCTTGGGCGCGCCCGAGGAAAAGGCCCCCAGCGCCGTTGGGCCGGCAAGGGCGAGGGTCAGGCTCATTTGTTCGCGCTGCATGGGTTCCGCAGTCGCCGTCGAGGTGGCTTGAGCATGCAGCAAGTGGCTGGCTCTGGGGCGCATGGGCGTCTGATCGGTGTCTGAGGCGATCAGCTCCCAAAGGCTGCTTGTGGAGGCGGCCGTCCCCATGAAAAGGATGACGACTGCGCCCATCGGCAAGAGCAAGCCCTTGGCGCCGCCCAGCAGGGACCTGCGCTTTTTCCTGCGTGGCGGGAGGGGATCGAAGCGACGAACCAATATCAACTCTCACGAGATTTAATGACGCGCCTTGCGATTCACTGTCGGCCCTATTGGGCCGCCAGTGACGACAAGACGGTGATATCGCCCGTGATCATGTCTTTTCTTGGTTAATTTTTCCTGACCGCCGAAGTATCAGTCTGATCAATTCGGCGCGTTTTCAAGGTGACGCGCACACAGCAACGAGCTTCACCGCCATGAGCGTGAACGGACGATCAAACCGCAGAAACAGATTTGCGCTTTGCTATACTCGATTATCAGGCGGTTTCCTCGAAGGCGCGCACCCACATGGCGCAAATACCCGACCTAACGATATCATTGAGCGTAAATTCAATGATCGGGACAGGGATCGCCTTGTCGCGAATAAGCTGAAGCGCAACTCGCAAGCCGGAGTCACGCTCAAGATCGCATTGTGCGATATCGCCATTCACGACCGTGATGCAATCCTCGCCAATTCGCGTCAAAAACATCTTGATCTCGGTGGCTGATGTATTTTGCGCCTCATCCAGCAGAACGAAGGCGCCTTTCCAGGAGCGGCCCCTCATGACTTCAAATGGCACGACTTCGATGCTCTGATTTTTGACTGCGATGTCATAGACGGCGGGGCCTAGGCGATCACGGATGGTGTCGGTGATGGGAACCGCCCATGGAGCGAATTTGGTTTCAAGAGACCCAGGGAAAAAGCCAAGGGAGCGCCCGCAGGGGATATTGGGCCGGGTGAGAATGATTTTCTTGACGACGCCTGTGCGATAAAGATCGGCTGCGTAGCTTGCCGCTATCCATGTCTTTCCCGTTCCCGCCGGGCCAAGGACAAAGACCTGCGGGTGGCTGCGCAGATACCCAAGATACTCCGCTTGTTTTTGATTCATGGCCAGAATTGGCGCTGGCCCTCGCTCCGCCTGATACTTTTTCTTTTTCCCTATGGGGATGACGACTGCTGATGCATCATTGTCGAATTCGCGCCTACGTGGCTTGTTCTTCGCCATTCAGACCTCCAATTGGAAGAAACCCGGGCAACATGCAGAACTTAAAACGCCGCCCCCATGGGGAGACGGCGCAGTTACGTTATTCGTAGCGCTGAGCGTGATGGCGTTTGGAAATTGATTTCATGAAAGAAGGATCTGTGATTCGAATGACGATTTTTTTACAGGATCAATATATGTTTTCTCACCAAATCGGTAAATGCGTGACTTGCGGCGCAAGGTTCGTACAAGCCGCTGGCAAGCACAGACCTTCTAGCCTCCGGTCATCATCACATCCTGCTTGCGGGTCGCCCAACCCGTCACCTTCTGCTCGATAAGGACAAAGAACAGATAGGTCAGGATGCCCATGGCGGCGATGACGATGAGGCCTGCGAACATCAATGCGGTCCGGAATTGCGATGCTGCCTGAAGCATCAGATAGCCAATGCCGTCGTTGGACGCGATGGTTTCCGAGATCACGGCGCCCACGAAGGCCAGCGTCACCGCCACTTTCAGTGAGGCGAAGAAGTAGGGCATGGAGCGGGGAATGCCGACCTTCAGCAGAATGTCGAGGGCGCTGGCGCCGAGGGAGCGCAGCACGTCTTCAAGCTCGGGCTCCGTGGTGGCGAGGCCCGTGGCGACGTTCACCGCGATGGGGAAGAAGGACAGCAGGAAGGCTGTTGTGATGGCGGGTGGCTGGCCGATGCCCATCCACAGCACCAGCACCGGCACCACCGCCGCCTTGGGCACCGAATTGATCCCCACGAGAATGGGATAGAGCCCCGCATAGACGAGGCGCGACGAGCCGATCACCACCCCCAGAAACAGGCCGACGCCCACGCCAATGCCAAAACCGATCAGCGTGTTCATGAGCGTGAAAAGCGAGTTGGAGATGATCGGCTCATGAAAATCAAGGAGCGCCTTCACCACCACGGTCGGCGCAGGCAGGATGAATTCGCGTACCGAAAAGAGCCGCACGGCCGCCTCCCAGATGGCCAGACAGGAGCCGATGACGAGCCATGGCATCGCAACTTCGAGCTTGCGAAAGGTTGTTGGCGACATTCAGGCGTCCTCTGCTTTACGGCGAGTCTTGCCTTCCTCACGAACCTGGGCGATTTCGTTGCGGATCTTCTGCACGATCTCGATGAAGGCGGGATCGAAGGTGCTTTGCAAGGTGCGCGGGCGCGGCAGGTCAACCCGATGCACATTGATGATCTTGCCCGGGCGCGCGCTCATCACAAAGATCACATCCGCCAGATACGCGGCTTCGCGCAGGTCGTGGGTGACGAAGATGCAGGTGAAGCCCCGCTCCATCCACAGGTCCTGCAGGATGCCCCACATCTCTTCGCGGGTGAAGGCGTCGAGCGCGCCGAAGGGCTCGTCGAGCATGAGCAATTCGGGCTCATGAATCAGCGCGCGGCAGAGATTGGCGCGCTGCTGCATGCCGCCAGAGAGCATCCAGGGATAGCGCGCTTCAAAGCCATCGAGGCCCACGACCTCCAGAAGCTCGCGCGCCCGCGCCTCATATTTCTTGCGCTGGGCGCGAAACTGCGCGCGATGGGGCCGCACGATCTCGAGGGGCAGCATGACGTTGCGCAAGAGGTTGCGCCAGGGCAGCAGCGTGGGGTTCTGGAAGGCCATGCCCACGATTTTCAGAGGGCCGTTGACGGGCGAACCCTCCACGGAAATGCTGCCCCGCGTCGGCTTCTGCAAACCGGTGACGAGCTTCATGAGGGAGGACTTGCCGCAGCCCGATGGCCCCACCACCGCGACAAATTGGCCCTTGCCCACGCGCAGGTCGAGCCCGTCGAGCGCGACTGTGCCGCCGCTCTCCCCATAACGTAGCATCACGTCGCGGATGTCGACGAAGTCCGGAGTGGCGGGCTTATCCAATCTTGCGATCCGCCGCCGGAGGAATGAAGCGCTTGTCGATGAATTGCGCGACGGATGGCGCAGTGGGCAGCTGGAAGCCTTCCTGAATCAGGGCGACCGCGCGCTCCACGCGGGCGTCGTCGATGTCGCCAAGCCCGTTCTTGCGCACATTCTCGGTGCGGATGAGCTTGTCGATCACCCAGCTCATGCGCGCCAGCTCCGTCTTGGGCGTCAGGAGCTTTTCGCGTTTCATCACCGCCGCGATGGCCGCATCGCGGTCGTTGGAGGCGGCGACCCAGGATTGCGCCACGGCGATGGCCATGCGGCGCACGATGTCGGGGTTCTTCTCCGCATAGTCGCGATTGACGATCAGCGAATTGCCGAAGAAATCGAAGCCCATCTGCGAGAAATAGAGCAGGTTGATGTCCTCCATCTTCACCCCGTTGTCGATGAGGTTGAAGATGGCGGTGTAGTCGAAAGCGATGACCGCATCGACGGCGCCGGTCAGCAGCATGGTGTCGCGCAGCTTCACGTCCACCGTCACACGCTGGAAGGACGATGGGTCGATCTTGTTGAGCGCCAGCAGGGCGGGGAAGATCTTCACGCCCGCGTCGGCGGTGCCGGTGCCAAGTTTCAGGCCCGCCAGATCCTTCAGCGAGCCGATCTTTTTCTTGATGCTAAGGATCACCGCCGGGAAGACGTCGAAAATGGGCATGACCAGCCTCGGGCTGGCGGAGGGATTGCGCGCCGCGAACTCCACCAGAGCGCTGGCGTCGGCGAGGCCGAAGGGATGGGTGCCCGCAGCCACGCGCGTGACGCACTCGCCGGATCCCGAGGATCCCTCGGGGGTCACATCGAGCCCGAGCTTCTTGTAGATGCCGTTTTCAATGGCGTGGAAGGATGGGGCGTTGCCGCCATAGATGCGAAACTCGAGGCTCAGCTTGACCTGGTCGGCGGCCTGCGCCCGCGCCACATGGGGCATGGCGAGACCGGCGGCCATGCCCGAGACGAGCGTGCGTCGTGTGAACTGCTGGAAATCAACCATGCTTCACCCCATCCTTTTATTCACCCCTGGCGTTGACCGCCTCATTTTGTCCGCAATTCCTCGGCGGCTTTCAGCACCGCCTGTATAATGCCCGCATAGCCTGTGCAGCGGCAGATATGCCCCGACAGTCCCTTGCGCACCTTTTCCTCATCAAGATCCTGTGAACGGGAAAGCAAGTCCCTTGCCATCATCAGCATGCCGGGCGTGCAAAAGCCGCATTGCAGCGCATGACATTCGTGAAACTGGCGACGCAGCGCGGCGATGATGGGGTCGGCGTCCATGCCCTCCAAAGTTGTCACACTGCGCCCCTCGCACATCACGCCGAGGGTCAGGCAGGAGCGCACGGAAACGCCATCAAGGTCCACGGTGCAGGCGCCGCAGGCCCCATGTTCGCAACCCAGATGGGTTGCGGTGAGGGTGAGTTTTTCGCGCAGCACATCGGCGAGGCTATCGCGCGCATCCACCTGCAGGCTGCAGGTTGCGCCATTCACATTCAGGGAGATCGCGGTCATGCCAGAGCCTCTTCGACGGCCTTGCGAATGGTCGCGCCATGCAGCCGCTTTTCATAAGCATCAAGTCCACCAAGGCCGTCGAGATCAGTCGTGATCGCGCTGCGCATGGCCTCGCCAGCAGCGCCCATTTTCAGCGCTTGCGCAACCTTTGGCAGGCGCCTGGCGCGCGAGAAGGCGCCGCCGATAACGACGGTTGACAGGTCGCGCCCGTCATCGCGTACGGCGACGCAGAGCGACAGGGCGAAGGCGCCGCTCTTGCGGGTCACCTTCGACACGCCCGTGCGCGCGTGCGCGGAGAGTTTGGGGATTTCGAAGGCGGTCAGAATCTCGCCGGTTTGCAGGGAGGTCGTATAGGTGTCCTCGATCAGGTCTTCCACCAACTGGCGCCGCTCGCCTTTTGGGCCTGCGATGATCGCGGTGGCCTGCAGCGCCATGAGGGCGACCGGCCAGTCGGCGGCGGGATCCGCCATGGCGACGCTGCCGCCAAGGGTGCCCTGATGGCGGATGGAGCGATAGGCGATATTCCCCGCCATGCGCGCCAGCAGGCCGCGCGAGGGGTCTGGCATATGGCCGTCCTCGATGTCCGCATGGCGCAGGCCCGCGCCCAGCACCACGGCGTCGGTGGTTTCGCTGCACTGGCGCAACTCGCTCAGGCGGCTGATGTCCACGAGGCGACGCACCTGCGCCATGCGCAGGCCGAGCAGCGGCAGCAGCGACTGGCCGCCTGCGATGAGCGCATCGCCTTCGCCCAGCATGGTCAGGGCGTCCGCCACGCTCTGGGGGCGGGCGTAGTTGAAGGGAGCTGGTTTCATGTCAGATCCCCCTCGCGTCGCGGGCGGCGGCTATGGCTTCGGAGACGCGGCGCGGCGTGAGCGGCGTTTCGTTGAACTGGGCGTGCAGATCGCGGAAGGCGTCCGTCACCGCGTTGGCGATGGCGGCGGGCGGCGCGATGGCCCCCCCTTCGCCGACGCCCTTCACGCCATATTCCGTCACCTTGGCGGGGGTGACGAAATGGGCGATGCGCACGGTGGGAATCTCCGTGGCGCAGGGCATCATGTAATCGGCGAAGGTGGTCGCCAGCGGCTGGCCCTCGGCGGAGAAGGGGATCTCTTCATAGAGGGCGGTGCCGATGCCTTGCGCGATGCCGCCCTGCACCTGTCCATCCACGATCATGGGGTTGATCATGGCGCCGCAATCCTCCGCCACCACATAGTCCAGAATTTCGACGCTGCCCGTCTCCGGGTCCACCGCCACGGCGACCGCATGGGTGCCATAGGAGAACACGCCAGCGGAGTCCGAGGGCTCGTAGGTCGAGACATTTTCAAGCAGGGGGTCCATGCCTTCAGGCAGAAACTCCTGCCGCACATGGGCCGCGCGGGCGATTTCGGCGAAGCTCACGGAACCCGAGGGACCATGGACCCGGCCCTGGTCGATATGCACCTGCGCCACATCCGCCTGCAGCAGATGGGCGCCGATGCGCTTGAGTTTCTCGGCGATGACGCGGGTCGATCTCGCCACCGCGCCGCCGGAAAAGACGATGGTGCGCGAGGCGAAGGAGCCGAAGCCGAAGGGGGCGGTCGAGGTGTCGCCATAGCGCACCACGATCTGGTCGGGGTGCAGGCCCAGCTCATGGGCCGCGATCTGGGCGAGGGAGGTCTCGTGCCCCTGGCCATGGTTCTGCGCACCCACATGGATGATCACCGAGCCATCGGGCATCATGCGGGTGCGGGCGGATTCATAGCCCGGCACCACCCGGGACTTGCGCTTGGTCCATTCCGCCTGCCCGTGGCCGCTCTGCTCGGAATAGAAGGCGAAGCCGACGCCGATCTTGCGCCCGTCCGGCTCGCCCCTTTGCTGGCGCGCGCGCAGGCCCGGCAGGTCGATCATCTCGATCGCCTTGTCGAGGGAGGCGTGATAGTCGCCGGTGTCGAACATATTGCCGCCGGAGGTGCGGTAGGGCAGCTCCTCCGCCTGCACCATATTGAGGCGGCGCACCTCTGCAGGCTCGCGTCCGATCTCGCGGGCGACTTCATCGACCATGCGCTCGATGGCGAAACAGGCGCCCGGCCGGGCCACCCCGCGATAGGGGCCCATGGGCGCCTTGCTGGTGGCCACCGTGAAGGTCTCCAGCGCCAGATGCTTGATGCGATAGGGCCCCGGCAGATTGCGCGCGGCCATGCTGGCTTCCATGAAGGAGCCAGTGGGCCAGAGCGCATAGGCGCCAGCGTCGATATAGACGGCGCCCTCGATGCCCAGCAGGCGGCCGTCGCTTTCCGCATAGATCGTCAGATCATAGAAATGATCGCGGGCGTGGATGGAGGTCATCAGATGTTCGCGCCGGTCCTCGATCCAGCGCACGGGATGTTTCACCTTCATGGCGATGGCGGCGACCGCGATTTCCTCGGGCAGCAGGCGGTTCTTGCCGCCAAAGCCGCCGCCCACATCCGGGGCGATGACGCGGACCTTGTGCTCAGGCAGGTTCAGCGCCTGCGCCAGCCCGAGCCGCATCACATGGGGGCCCTGGGTGGAGAGGTAGATCACCAGCTCCTCCATGCGCGGGTCCCAATAGGCCAGCACGCCCCGGCATTCCAGCGGCACGGTGGCCTGGCGGTTCATGCGGAAGCGACGCTTGAGCTGGATGGGCGCCTTGCTGACCGAAGCGATGTCGCCCTCGATCACGCTGGCGCGGATATAGGCGTTGTCGGGCCAGTGATCGAAGAGACGCGCCGCCTGGGGTTGCATGGCCTCAACCACGTCAACCACCGCTGGCAGCGCCTCGATGTCGGCGGTCACCCGCTCGGCGAGATCCTCGGCGAGGGCGCGGGTGGGCGCCACGCAGGCCGCATAGGCCTGCCCGACGTAGCGCACCTTGTCATCGGCGAGGGCGGGGTAGGGGCCGTTCTTGAAGGCCGCCAATTCCGGCCCGGCTTCCAGCACATGCACGTCAAGATCGGCGAGAGTGAAGACCCGGGCTGCGGCGTCCGCTGGTTTGTGGATCGCCTTGACGCGCCCATGGGCCACATCGGCGCGGACGAAGGCTAGGTCCTGCAGGCCCGGCAGACGGATGTCGGCGACGAATGACCCGGCGCCCTGAAGATGGCGGGCGTCCTCCTTGCGCAAGAGGCTCGCGCCAATCCATCCATCCGTCTCGTGACCGGCCATGCCGCCTACCCCCGATCCCACAAGTTGCGGCCTTCAAAGCCAGTTTGGAGCAGATGCTAGATCAAGACTTCGCGTGGCGCCAGCGCGCCGGCGCCTGAAGTGACCATTTCCTCACAAGGAGGTGGTGGACCTCATTGTAATCCTTTGACAAACAGATCGCTCGTTTGCGCTTCCGACAGGGGCGCCGCCAGAAACTTGAATTTCACGGCGTCCGCCATGACCTGGTCGAGGCCCGCGATCCTGTCGCAGTCAATGGCCCGGTCGGCATAGGCGGTGTCGCGCGCCCGTGTGGCGATGGCTTCCGTCATTCCGGCCCATTTCCCGAAGGCGGTCATGGCTGCCGGGTTCGCGTAGATCCAGTCGACGGTCTCCCGGCAAGCACGCATGAAGCGCACGAGGACGTCGCGCTTTTTGGCGACTGCATCAATGTTGGCGATGAACAGGCGGGGCGTCACGTTGCGCAGATAGGGCAGGTCGTTGCCGCGCGCGATGATGCGGGTCTTTCCCTCTTCGGCTTCCGCCAGAAAGGTTCCACCTGCCGACCAACCGACATCGACCTGTCCGGACATGACCTGCGTGAAGGTCGCCTGCTGGGCGCCTGTGGCGACGGGCTTCAGGTCCACCTTGAAATGATCGCGAAAGCCCAGAACCACGGCCTGCGTGGAGGAGCCCGCCGTCGAGAAGGCCACAGTGCGCCCGGCGAAGTCCTGAATCGACTTCACAGGAGAATCCCCGCGCACATACCAGAAGGAATCGCTCGCCCCCGTCATGGTGGCGCCGATGACTCGGATCGGTGCGCCTTTGGCATAGGCTGCCATGGCGGCCGCCGTGCCGACCCCGGAACCGATATCGACGGCGCCGGAGATCACACTTTGAAGGGTTTCTCCGGACCCCGCCGTGTAGAGAATCTCCAGCTTCACCCCATGCTTGGCGAAAATGCCGGCGTCCTGGCCCAATTCGGGCGGCGCCGCCTCAAGGGCGCCGCGTCCGCCGATGGCGATCTTGAGCACGTCCTGCGCATGGGCGGACAGGGCTGCGAAGGCCAGAGCGGCGGCGCAGAAGGTCGAGATGAGTCTGTTGGAGGTCATTGATTGTACCCGCTTATGGCCATCATTTGACGAAGGGCGCATGGAACAGTTCCGCGAGCTGCTCCTTCGTCAGGGGCGCGGCGAGGAGCTTGAACCTGATGGCGTCCTCCATGGCCGCGTCAAGGCCGATGATCCGGTCGCAGTCGATGGCGCGATCCTTGTAAATCTCGTCGCGCGCCTTGATCGCGATTTTCTCGGGAAAGCCCGACCATTTGGCGAAGGCCTTGACCCCCTCCGGGTCCGAGTAAAGCCAGTCGATCGTCTCCCGATAGCCCTGCATGAAGCGCAGGAGGACGTCGCGGCGCTCGGTGAAGACCCTGGTGTTGGCCACGAGCAGGCGCGGCGTTTGGCTCTGCAGATAGGGCAGGCTGCCACCGCGCGCGATGATGCGGGTGCGTCCGTCCTCCACCGCCTCCAGAAAGGTCGCGCCCGAGGACCAGCCGGCATCAACTTGGTTCGACATCACCTGAGTGAAGGTCGTCTGCGGGGAGCCTGTGGCGACGGGCTTCAGATCGACTTTGAAGAAGTCCCGGATCCCCAGCGCCGCCGCCTGCGAGGAGGAACCCGCTGTGGAATAGCCCACGGTCTTGCCGGCGAGATCTGCGATGGCTTTGATCGGCGAATCCGCCCGCACATACCAGAAGAGATCATTGGAGCCGGTGATGGCCGCGCCGATGACCCGCAGCGGGGCGCCCTTGGCGTAGGCGCCCATGGCGCTCCCGGTGCCAATGCCCGCCGCCACATCGAAGGCGCCGGAAATCAGCCCCTGCATGGATTCGCCTGACCCCGCCGTATAGATGGCCTCGACCTTCACGCCGTATTTTTTGAAGAAGCCTGCGGCCTCCCCCAGTTCGGCGGGCGAGGACTCCAACGCCCCCTGGCCGCCAATGCCCACGCGCACGATGTCCTGGGCGCTGGCTGGCGCGCCTGCAAAAAGCGCGGCCATGAAGGGAACGAGCAAAGCCAAAATCTGGCGCAATGGCATGTCTGGACCTCCCTGTTGATTTTTTTTCCGGTTCATTTTTCACCATCCTACAGGGTTTCTCGCCTTTGGGGATAGGGCCGGGCCGGGAACGAGGTTTTTGTCCCCGCCTCTTGCGTGACGGTATCGCCCATGGCGTAATCATGGCCAAAGAACAGGGGGGATGCGATGACCGCGCAAGACAACACCGACGCCATGTCCTGGGCGACCGTTTGGGCGAGCGCCGATCAGGGGCCCTATCCTGCCGGAAAAGCCACCGCCCAGCCCGATCTGGATCGCGTGTTTCCAGATCCCGCGCGCGGCGCCTGCGACCAGAGCTTCCGGCTCGTGCTGCGGCCTTCGCTCTGGGGATCCCATCTGCGTCTGCGGTTCAGCAATGCGCTGGGCGCGCGCCCCCTGTCCCTGAACGATGTTCATGTGGGCCTTCATGAAACCAGCAGCGCGATCCTGGCGGGCACCAACCGGCCGGTTCTGTTCGATGGGCGGACCTCCGTGGTCATTCCCGCCGGGACGACCCGGTGGAGCGATCCCGTCGCCCTCGATCATCTGCCCACGTCCGATGCGCTGCTGCAGGGGCGCAAGCTCGCCGTGAGCTTTCATGTGGTGGGCGAGAGCGGCCCCATGACCTGGCACGCCAAGTCCATGCAGACCTGTTACATCAGCGAGCCCGGCGCGCCCTCAGCTTGCGCTGACGAGGGGGAGGCGGGTTTTCCGTATCCCACGACCTCCTGGTATTTCCTCGACGCCATGGACATGCGCACAAATGCGCCGGTCATTGTGTGTTTTGGGGATTCCATCACCGATGGCTCAGCGACGACGATCAATGGCGATGATCGCTGGCCGGATGTGCTGGCGCGGCGGTTGCGCGTGGCGGGGATGCGGGCCGCCGTGGTCAATCAGGGCATCAGCGCCAACGAGGTCATCCGGCCGCAGGTCTATGACGTGTCGAAGCCTACGGATGGCGGTCCCTCTGCGCTGGAGCGTCTCGACCGCGATGTGATTTCCTTGTCGGGCGTCACGACGGTGATCTGGCTGGAGTCGATCAATGACTACGGTTTCTCCAAATCCTCCGTTGAGGATGTGACAGCGGGCGTCGCCTCCGGCGTGGCGCGGATGCGCGCGGGGCTCCCCGGCGTGCGCATTCTGGCGGGACTGCTCACCTCCGCCTTCGGCGCCGCCATCCCCACCCACGGGAGCGCGGAGGTGGAGGCCAAGCGGGTGGCCTATAATGAATTTTTGAAAACTTGCGGACTCTTCGACGGGATCATCGATTTCTCGACCCCCACCCGCGATCCTGAAACTGGGGGCTTGCGCGCCCATATGAAGCCGGGCTCCTCCATTGGCGGACCGGGCGACGGGCTGCATCCCAATCGCATCGGCTATCTGGCCATGGGCGGGGCGGTGGATCTGTCGCTGCTGGGGATCTAGCCCTCAGTCCGGATGAAAATCGCTGACCTGCGGGTTGCGCGTCAGGGCCTTATAGCGGCGCGTGGTGTCAGGAAACTGCGTCACGATGCGCCCCGCCTGATTCATGAAATAGCTGGCGCAGCCGCTCGCCCAGGAGGTGCCCGCCAGGCGGGTCTGCAGCATCGCGTTATAGGCCTGCTGTACGCTGGCCTTGACCTCCAGCCGGCGTCGTCCGCGTTTCAGCATGCGGATGCATTTCAGGATGTAATTGATCTGGCATTCGATGATGAAGATGATCGAACTCTGCGCATTGGTGTTGGGTCCGTAAATCATGAAGAAATTCGGATAGCCGGCCACCGTGACGCCCAGATAGGCCTCGGCAGCGTCGCCCCAGGTCTCCCGTAGATTCTTGCCCGCGGGCCCGACGACGTCGAAGGTGGACAGATATTGCGAGGCGGCGAAGCCCGTGCCGTAGATCACCGCGTCGAGTTTATGCAGCACGCCGTCCTTGGTCAGGATCCCTTCGGGCGTGAAACGGTCGATGGGGTCGGTGACGATATCCACATCCGGCCTGTTCAGCGCCTTCAGGAAAAGGCCGGAACGCACATTGCGTTTGCAGCCTGCCGTCGTGGCGGGCATCAGCTTCTCCCGCTTGACGGGATCCGTGACCTCGCGGGCGACGAAGGCGCGGGCGGTGGCGACCCGCGTCTCGCGTTCGGCCGGGTCCACCTGCACCTGGAAATTCTTCTCGTAATTGAGATAGACGCGCAGACGGTCGAGTTTGCGCAGGAAGGGCAGGGTGCGAAACAGGGCGCGCCGTGCGGGGGAGAAGCGCTTTTCAGGGCGCGGGCCGACGAAAGCGGGCGTACGCTGAAACACAGTGATGGACTTCGCGGCGCCCACGATCTCCGGCACGAATTGGGCCGCGCTGCAGCCCGTACCCAGCACGCCGACGCGCAGGCCCTTGGGGTTGAAGCTCTCATCCCATTCGGCGGAGTGAAAGCTGGGACCACCAAAGGTTTCCATTCCCTTGAACGCAGGCTTCATCGGCGTGTTGAAGAGGCCGCAGGCGGCGACCAGCGCCCGCGCGCGCACCACCCTGCCGGACTGCAACTCGACGCGCCAAAGATCGTCCGCAGGTTCATAACGCGCCTGTTTCACGCCATCGTTGAAGCGCAGATAGGGCGAGATGCCGAAGCGGTCGATGCAATGGTTGAAATAGCTGAGGATTTCGTCGCGCTTGCCGTGGGCGCTGGACCAATCGAAATTGGTGGCGAAGGAGAAGCTGTAGAGATGCGACTCCACATCGCAGGCCGCGCCCGGATAACGGTTCGCCCACCAGACGCCGCCGGGGCCTGCGGCCCGCTCCACGACCATGAAATCTGTGACGCCCGCCTTTTTCAGCCGGATGGCCATGCCGACGCCGCCAAACCCGGCGCCGACGATCAGAACCGACTTGATTTCATCGCGCGACGCCACGAGCGTTCCCCCTGATTTTGGCCGCGATGATGGACGAGGGGTCAGGCTTGTCAATAGGGCCGACGCGGGCGGGTTCTCTCCATTTCCGGATCTAACGGGCGCTCCTTATGGACGCCAGAGAATGACGTTCCGTTGTCCGTGCAAGGGTTTGCTTTGATGCGGGAGCGCTCGACATGGCGCCCTGAAGTCTCGCTGCAGGCGCTTCGACCCGCGTGAGCACAAATTCCCCGCCCTTGCTTTTACAGCTATTTAATAAGCTGTTTTAATTAATAAAAATAACAAAAACCACGGCCAAGTCCTGGGCGTGCACAGAAAATCGTTACTGCCAAGTTGATGATTGTTAAAATTAAGATAATATTGCTGGCGAATGGGCTCCGGCGTTTTCGGTCGTCCGTTTTGGCTGGGGGCTATTTTCAATTCCGCCCCTCTTTATTCGTTGTTTTTGCGTGTGCGGACGGTTGAAAATGATCATAAGAGCGTGCTGCGCCAAGCCTTTGCCGGTTGCTTTGGTGTTCCCTGAGGTGGTTGGGCATGGGCGCCGACGGGTTGGCGTATCGCTGTTCGCGATGGTTTTGGCGGTCGCCGCCCTGCAGGGCCCCGCGCAGGTCCGGGCGGAGACCATGTCCGGCGCGCTGGCGAAATCCTATGCCTATAGTCCTGATCTCAACCAGCAGCGGGCCGCCACGCGCGCCCTGGATGAAGGTGTACCCCGCGCCACCGCGGGTTGGCGCCCCACTTTGACCGCGACATCCAGCATCGGGCTCGCCACGACCAAGACCATCGATCGAGGCAATGTGAAGCAGGATTCGAACACCCTGCCACGGGTCAACAGCATTGCCGTGACCCAGACGCTCTATAACGGTGGGCGCGTGGGCAACGGGGTCCGCCAGGCGGAATCTTCGGTGATGCAGTCGCGCGAGACCCTGCGCCAATCTGAGCAAGATTCGCTTGCCTCCGCATCGACGAATTACATGAATGTCTTGCGCGACACGGCGCTTCTGGAATTGCAGAACAACAATGTCACCGTGCTGCTACAGCAGGTGAAGCAGACTGAAGACCGCTATCATGTTGGCGAGGTGACGCGCACTGATGTGGCGCAAGCGCAGGCGTCGCTGGCGCAGGGGCAGGCCAGCGCCTTCCAGGCGCGGTCCGATTTGCAAAACAGCATCGCGGCCTATCGCCAAGTGATTGGCGAGCAGCCGCGCAATCTTGAGCCCGCCCGCCCTGTGGAAGCTCTTCTGCCGCGCAGCCTGGAAGCCGCTGTGGATCTCGCCATGAAGGAGCACCCGAAAATCCTCGCGGCCCTGCATGCGGTTGATGTCGCAGCTGCGGCTGTGACGATTCAGGAAGGCGCGCTTTTGCCAACGCTCACCGCGACCGGCACGGCCACCGTCAACCGGGAGCCGACGGGATATCCCAATTACCAGAATAAATCGTGGTCGGCGGTCGCCAGCCTGAGCGTGCCGCTTTACGAGGGCGGCGCGACCTATTCGGCGATCCGGCAAGCCAAGGAGCAGCTTGGTCAGGCGCGGATTCAGGTCGACTTGCAACGCGAGGCGATCCGCTCTGGCGTCGTCTCCGCCTGGGGCGCCTTCCAGACCACCAAACTCACGATTGAGTCCTATCAGGCGCAGGTGCGCGCGAATGAAATCGCGCTGGAGGGCGTACGGGAGGAGGCCAAGGTCGGCCAACGCACCACCCTCGATGTGCTGACCGCGCAGCAAACGCTTCTCAACTCCAGGGTCAACCTTGTGACGGCCCAGCGCAATCAGGTGGTGACCTCCTACACCCTGCTTTCCGCGATAGGGAAGCTTTCGGCCCTCACCCTTGGTTTGCGTGTCAACGCCTATCAGCCCGAAGCGCATTTCGACCAGGTGAAGGGCAAGTGGTTCGGGACGCGCACGTCGGATGGCAACTGACGGGCGACCGACCGGGCTGAGAGGCGCCATAGCCAGACCTTGTTGAGCGCCACCGATCCCGCTGAGGCTCTGGGCCGGGCCTCGCGCCCGACCATCCCCGCCATGGTGACAGGCTCCCTGATTCCGGCGATAGTGCCGGAAAGTTCAAAGGGAGCGGAACATGATGAAATTCCTCGGCGCGATGGCTATGGCCGCGCTCACTTGCCTGGCGCCCGCCGCCGCACAGACGCCCATGAAAAAAGTCACCATCGGCGGCACCCTGTCGGCGACGGACATTGGCCTGTGGGTGGCTCACAAGAAGGGCTATTTCCGCGACGAGGGCATCGACGCGGAGTTCATCACCTTCGACTCCGCCGCGCGGATGATCGCGGCGCTGGGCACCGGGGAGTTGGACGTTTCGGCGGGCGGCCATTCGGCGGGCCTCTTCAACGCGGTCGCGCGCGGCATTGATATCCGTATCGTCTCCGACAAGAGCCAGAATGTGGCGGGCCGCTCAAGCTTGAAGCTGCTGGTGCGCAAACCCTTGATCGATTCCGGCCGTTACAAGACTTTCGCAGATCTCAAGGGTCTCAAGGTCGCCGAGCCTGCGCCGGGCGGGTCCGCTTTTCCCGTCATCGTCAAGTTTCTTGAAAAGGCCGGGCTCACCTATAACGATATCCAGCCCGTCTATATGAGCTTCCCCCAGATGTCGATCGCGCTGCAAAGCGGCGCCATCGATGTGGCCATGCCGGCGGAGCCCTCTGTCACTCAGGCCCTGCGCATGGGCGGCGTCGTGGCCGTGGCGAATGACTACGACGTCTATCCGATCCACCAGGTTTCGGAGATCATGTATTCCGGCAAATTCGCCAAGGGCGACATTGATGTGGCGCGCCGCTTCATGAGGGCCTTCCTGCGGGGGGTGCGCTACCACAACGATGCGCTGGGTCCCAATGGCGAGTTCGCGGGCGCTCAGGGCGACGAGGTCGTCGCCATCGCCGTGGAATATGGGCCGTTCAAGGATCCGGCGGTCTGGCGGTCCTTTATCCTCAGCTATTGCAACCCGGATGGAACGCTGCATGTGGAGAGCCTCAAGGAGGATCTCGATCTCTTCAAGAAGCAGAAATACATCGAAGGTCAGATCGAAATCGAACAGGTCATCGACACCAGTTTTGTCGACTGGGCGGCGAAGGACCTTGGCCCCTGGAAAAAGAAGTGAGCGGGATGCGCGGCGCTCCCATGCCTCGCTTGCTCCACCTCGTCGCCTTCCTTCTCACCATGGGAGCGGCCGAGGCCCAGCCCCAGCCCTTGACGCCGGTCAATCTCGGCATGACCGGCACGACCACGGATGTTGGTTTCTATGTGGCTGACAAGAAGGGCTTCTTCCGCGCCGAAGGCCTCGATGTGAAGCTGACCATGTTCGATTCCGCCGCGCGGATGATCACGCTCTTCGCCAGCGGCGCGCTGGATGTGGGCGGGGGCGGGCCCTCGGCGGGGCTCTATAACGCGGTGGCCCGCGGGGTCGACATCCGCATGGTGGCGGACAAGAACCAGACCGTGCCCGGCCGCGGCGCGCAATTCGTGGTGGTGCGCCGGGATCTCGTGGATGGCGGGCGCTACAAGACCCTGGCGGATCTGCGCGGGATGAAGATCGTCTCGCCCGCCCCGGGCGGCTCCTCCACGACCACGCTCGACAAGGTCTTCGAGGCCGCTGGCATCACCGTCAATGATGTGGAGCGCGTCTTCATGCCCCTGCCGCAACAGGTCGCCGCCCTCGCCAACAAGGCCGTCGATGGCGCCCTGATGGCCGAGCCCATGGTGTCGGAAGTGGTGAAGCTGGGGATCGGCGCGCGGGTGCTGGCCGATGACATGGTCTATCCCAACCATCAGGTGGCGACGGTCTTCTATTCCGGCCAGTTCGCCAAAAAGGCGGAGGCCGCGAGGGCCTTCATGCGCGCCTATCTGCGGGGCGTGCGGGCTTATACCGACGCCATCGTGGACGCGAGGTTCGTCGGCCCGGAGGGGGATGAAATCATCGCCATCATCGCGGAATATTCCCATCTGAAAAACGCAGAGGTCATTCGCGCGATCACGCCAGCCGCGCTCAATCCCGATGGCGCCTTGCACATGCCCAGCTTGCGCGAGGATCTTGAAATCTTCCGGCGGCAGGGGCTGATCGAGGGCGCGGTGAGCGTGGAGCAGGCGGTGGACGCCTCCTTCGCGCAAGAGGCCGTGAAGGCGCTGGGGGCCTACAAGCCGCCTTCGGGGCGTTGAGGGGGAGGACAGGCTCCCCCATGCGGATTGCTTGCAAATTCAGGCGCCGCAGCGCAGATTGTGGGCAAGAGGAACGGCGTGGTTGGGCGCTTGTTTCCAAGGAATTTGAAACCGGGAGGATGCTTTGGGCCGCGCATTGAAGATCGCCACTGTCGGCGGCGGAATTGGTGGTTTGACGGCGGCTTGCGCCCTGCGCGAACGTGGCTTTGAGGTGGATGTCTACGAGCGCTCCGCCGAGTTGAAGGAGGTCGGCGCCGGCCTGCAGCTTGGCCCCAATGCGGTGCGGGTGCTGACGGCCCTGGGCTTTCGCGACAAGCTCTTCTCTTTCTCCTACGATGCGCGGGAATTCATCTCCCTGAACTGGAACGATGGCGCGATCCGCGCCAGGGAAATTCTCGGCGCCGAGCAGAAATTCGGCGCCAGATATGTCATGGCCCATCGGGCCGATCTCTATTCCCTCATGGTGGACCGGGTGTCCCAGAGCCATGTGCATCTGGGCAAGGTGGCGAAGGAGGTCTTCAACACGGCTGGGGGCGCCGCCGTGCGCTTCGAGAGCGGCGAGGAGATCGAGGCTGATGTGGTGATCGGCTCCGATGGCATTCGCTCGAAGGTGCGCGAATTGCTCTTTGGCGCGGATCGCCCCCGTTACACCGGCCAGATCGGCTGGCGCGGCATGATTCCCATCGAGGAGGCGCCGGAATTTTTCGGGCCTGACAAGATCTCGCCGCGCACACAATATTGCGGCTTTCTCGGCCCCAAGGGCCATGTGATCATGTATCCCATCCGCGCGGGCAAGGTGCTCAATTTCTTCGCGGGCTATTTCATGGACCAGTGGGGCGAGGAATCCTGGACCGTGCCCAGTTCCGTGCAGGAGATGAAGGACGCTTTCGCAGGGTGGAACCCCGAACTGCTCGCCCTGATGGACCGGTTCGATACGGTCTTCAAATGGGGCCTCTATGACCGCGACCCCATCGAGACCTGGACCCAGGGGCGCATCGCGCTTTTGGGCGACGCCGCCCATCCCATGATGCCGACCCTGGCCCAGGGCGCCGCCATCTGCATCGAGGACGCCTATGCGCTGGCCCGGCATCTGGCGGCAGGGGGCGATGATCCCGCCGCCGCCCTCCGGGCCTATGAGGGCGAGCGCAGGCCGCGCGCCAATCGGGTGGTCCTGCAGGCCCGCCAACAATATCTCAACAACAAGATGACCCCATCCCCGCCCCCCATCAGCCGCGAATGGATCTTCGTCCACGATGCGACCACGGGGCGGGACTGGACGCCAGCAGCCGCTTGACTGGCGGCGCTTCAAGAAAGGGGAGGAAACCATGACGCCATGGCGTAGCGCCGCGCTTGCGGCTGTAGTGGCGATGGCGCCGGCCGCCGCCCTTGGGCAGACCAAGATCAAGATCGGCTTGACCCGCACCATGATCGTGGGCGCGACCAATACGGCCGTCGAGAAGGGTTATTTTCGCGAGGCGGGCCTTGATGTGGAGGTGAACTATCTCGACGCCTCCGCCAGTTTCGTGGTGCTGCTGGCTCGCGATGAGGTGCAGATCGTCGAGGGGGGCGTCAGCGCCAGTTTCTTCAATGGCGTGCAGCAGGGCCTGCCGGTTCGCATCGCCATGGACAATGTCTCGACCCCGGTAGGCCACTGGATGGTTTTGCGGGCCGACTTGAAGGATCAGGTCAAGACCATCGCCGATTTCAAGGGCCGCACGCTGGGGACCAACGCCCCCAACTCTATCTCGCTCTATGAGGCGGCGCGAGTGCTGCAGAGCGGCGGCGTCTCGTTGAAGGACGTCACCGTCAAGAATGTCGGCTTTCCCCAGATGGTCGCAGCCTTCGAGAGCAAGGCGGTCGATCTGTTCGCCATGCCCGCGCCCTGGTCCACCGAGATCCCCCAGATGGGGCTGGGCGTGCAATGGGTGAATGTGGACGATGTGGTCACGCCCAAACCCTTCGTGCTGTCTGTAGTCATGTACAACACCGAATGGGCCGCGAAAAATCCCAAGGAGGCGCAGGCCTTCTTCACGGCGCTTTTGCGCGGCGCGCGTGATTATTGCGACGCCTATCATAACGGACCAAACAGGGCGGAGATGGCGGATCGGATCGTGCGCTCGGGCGTCGGGCGGGACGTAAAAGCGCTCGAGACCTATAATTGGGGCGCTCGCAGCGTCGATGGCAAGGCCAACGCCGCCTCCCTCGACGACATCCAGTCCTGGTATGTGGAGCAAGGGGTGCTGCCGGCCAGGCAGCCCATGGACAAGGTGCTTGACACGGCCTTCGCCTCCGCCGCCAACGCGGCGCTGGGCCCTTTCACGCCGGCCAATGCGGCGAGCCAGAAGCCAGGCTGCCGTTAGGGGCGCATTTCCCACAGATCACAAAAACGCGCCTTGACCCCTGCGCGGAGCCAGACCATCATCACGCCCAAGAGCCGTTCGGGTTCGTGCGGCAAGAGCTTAAGAAACGTTTCGCCGGCCCGGGTCAGGGCCGAATGAGGAGGGAAGCATGCGTCTCTTGATGTCTGGTATTGCGGCCATTTCCGCCCTGCTGATCGCCACCGGCGCGCAGGCGCAGGTGAAAATTGGCATGATCGTCTCCTATTCCGGCCAGTTCGCCGATACGGGCATCCAGCTCGACAATGGGTTCAAGCTCTACATGAAGCAGAAGGGCGACATGGTCGCGGGCAAGAAGATCGAGGTCATTCGCAAGGACAATGGCGGCATCGCGCCGGACGTGGCCAAGCGGCTCGCCCAGGAACTCGTGGTGCGCGACAAGGTCGACATCATCGGCGGGTTCGATCTGACGCCCAATGCGCTCGCGGTGGGCGACATTTCCGCTGAAGCGAAGAAATTCATGGTGGTGATGAACGCCGCCACATCCATCATCACCACCAAATCCCCCTATATGACCCGCACTTCGGTGACGACGCCCATGCTCAATGACGCGCTGGGGCGTTGGGTCGTGAAAAACGGCGTCAAGAAGGTCTATACGCTCGTTTCGGATTTCGGCCCCGGCCACGACGCAGTCGCCGCCTTCAAGGAGGGCTTCACCGAAGGCGGTGGAACCATCGTTGGTTCCGCGCTCTTCCCGGTCGCCAATATGGATTTCGGCGCCTTCGTTCAGGCCGCCAAGGACACCAATCCCGACGCCATCTATATCTGGACGCCCGGCGGCACCCAGCCGGCCGCCATCGGCAAGGCGCTCAACGAGCGCGGGGTCGACACTTCCAAGATCAAGATCCTTGGTCAGGATGAGCTCACCGGCGTCTCCGCGTTGAAGAGCATGGGCGATCTGGGCATCGGCATCATCACCGCCGCCATTTATGACTATAATATCCAGACCCCGGCCAACGCGGAATTCGTGAAGGCCTTCCGGGCCGAGTATAATCGCGAGCCCGATATCTTCGCCATCGGCGGTTATGACGGCGCGCAGCTGATCTACAAGGTGCTGGAAAAGACGGGCGGCAAGGCCGATGCGGAGTCGATGATCGCCGCAGCGAAGGGTTTGGCCTGGGATAGTCCGCGCGGTCCGATGCGCATTGATCCGGAAACCCGCGACATGATCGAGAATGTCTATATCCGTCGCGTGGAGAAGGTGAATGGCGAGCTGCGCAACGTCACCATCGACACGGTTCCGGACCAGAAGGATCCGGTGAAGGAAAAGATGAAGAAAAAATAGGCTGACGCCAGTTCAGCATAGCGGGGGGCGCGCCGCATGATTGGTCCCTTCATCGGGGTGCTTTACGATGGCTTCGCCTACGGCATGCTATTGTTTCTGCTCTCCGTCGGGCTTTCCGTGACGCTGGGGATGATGAATTTCGTCAACCTCGCGCACTGCGCCTTCGGCATGCTCGGCGGTTTCGTCACGGTCACGCTGATCAACGATCTGCACTGGCCCTTTCTGGCGACCCTGCCGGTCGCCTTTCTGGCGGCGGCGGCGGCGAGCGTCGTTTTCGAACGGGTGCTCTACCGCCGCTTCTACGGCAAAAGCGATCTCAACCAGTGCCTGCTGACCATCGGGATCGTCTTCATGTCCATCGCATCGGCGGCCTATCTGTTTGGCACCGTGCAACAGCCCGTGCAACTCCCGTCCTGGCTGCGCGGCTACGTCACCATCTTTGACCGGGGCTTTGGCGTCTACCGGTTCTTTTTGATCTGCGTAGCCCTTGTGCTGACGGCGGCGCTGATCGGCATGCTGGAGTTCACGCGCTTTGGCGCTCAGGTCCGGGCCGCCGTCGATAACCTGCGCATGGCGCGGGGGCTTGGCATTGATGTGGACCGCGTCTTCATGCTGACCTTTGCGCTGGGCAGCGGGCTGGCTGGGCTCGGCGGCGCGCTGGCCATCGACATCACGGGCCTCGATCCCTCCTTCGCGCTGGCCTATCTGGTCTATGTGCTGATCGTGGTGGCCGTGGGCGGCCTCAGCTCCATCGGCGGATCCTTTGTCGCGGCGGTGCTGCTGGGCATCAGCGACACTGCGGGCAAATACTATTTCCCAGCGATCAGTTCCTTCCTGATCTATCTCGTCATGGTCGGCCTGCTGATGTGGCGGCCCGCCGGCCTCTTCGGGAGGCGCTAGATGGGCCTGACCGCCGCCATCACGCCGCTCGACCATATCGCGCGCCGCTCGGCCTGGCGTCCGCTGGAGATCGTGTTCTGGCTGCTGACGCTGTCGCCCTTCTATCTCACGCCCGATTATCTCCAACTCGCCAGCCAGATCGCCATCACAGCGCTTTTCGCCATCTCGCTGGATCTCATTCTGGGCTATGGCGGGCTCGTGTCCCTGGGGCATGCCGCCTTCTTCGGGCTGGGCGCCTATACGGCTGGGCTTTTCTCCAAACATTTCTGGGGGGAGCCTCTGAGCGGGCTGCTGCTGGCCGCCGTCATCGCGGGCGTCTTCGGCTATTTCCTGAGCTTCATCATCGCGACCTTTCGCGGTCTCGCCCTCATCATGATCACCATGGGCATCGGCCAGCTGATGCTGGAGGCCGCCAATAGCGCGGGCAAGATCACCGGCGGCGCGGACGGCCTGCAGGGTGTGAAAACCTGGCCGCTGTTCAACGCCATCCGCTTCGATCTCTATGGCAACACGGCCTATGGCTATTCGCTGGCGGCGCTGTTCGTCTGCTTTCTCGTCGCCCGCCGCATCACCAATTCGCCCTTCGGGCTTTCCTTGCAGGGCATCCGCGAAAATTCGACGCGCATGCTGGCGATCGGTGCGCCCAACAACGCCCATGTACGCAAGATCTTCACCATCGCCGCCGTCATGGCGGGAATCGCGGGCGCCCTTTTGACGCAGACGACGGAAACCGTGTCGCTGGAGACCCTGAGCTTCCAGCGTTCGGCGGATCTTCTGGTGGTGCTGATTCTGGGCGGCGTCGGCAGGCTCTATGGCGGTATCGTCGGCGCGGTCATCTATATGGTGGCGCGCGATCATTTCTCCGGGGTCAATCCGCAATACTGGTATTTCTGGATCGGCATGCTGCTGATTGCGGTCGTGGTGTTCCTGCCCAATGGATTGCTCGGCGGCGCCTCGCGTCTGGCGCCCAAATCATGGCAGCGCGAATCATGACCGCCGCCCTCGCCACCCATGGCCTGAACAAGGCCTTCGGCTCGCTGGTCGTCGCCAGCGACATAGCCTTCACCCTGCCCAAGGGCGAACGCTACGCCCTCATCGGCCCCAATGGCGCGGGCAAGACGACGCTGATCAATCTGTTGACCGGCATGCTGAAGCCCGACGCCGGACAGATCCTGCTCGACGGCGATGAAATCTCCGCCCAACCGCCCGCAGCCCGTGTGCGGCGCGGGCTGGTGCGCACCTTCCAGATCAATTCGCTCTTTCCCAAAATCACCGCGCTCGATGCGGTGACTCTGGCGGTTTGCGAAAGGCGCGGGGAGGCGGGGGTCTGGTGGCGTGGCCTGTCGCGCTATGGAGAGGCCGTCGAGGAGGCTCATACGATCCTGACCTCGCTGCGGCTCGACCATGTGGAGGGCGCCATCACCAAAGAGCTGGCCTATGGGCAGCAGCGCCTGCTCGAGATCGCGCTGGCGCTGGCCACCAAGCCCAAGGTGCTGCTGCTCGACGAGCCTGCGGCGGGCGTGCCGAAGGACGAGAGCGGAGATCTTTTCGCGGCTATCGACGGCCTGTCGCGGGATCTTTCCATCCTGTTCATCGAGCACGACATGAACCTCGTCTTCCGGTTCGCGACCCGCATCATCGTGTTGGTGAGCGGGCGCATTCTGGTGGAAGGTACGCCTGCGGAGATCGCATCCGACCCGCGCGTGCGCGAGGTCTATCTGGGCAAGGCGCGCCATGGCTGAGACTTTGCTTTCTCTGCGGGATGTTCGGGCGGGCTACGGCGAGGCCACCGTGCTCGATGGCGTCTCTTTCGATCTGCCGGTGGGCGGGAGCCTCGCCGTGCTCGGGCGCAATGGCGTGGGCAAAAGCACCCTGCTGCTGACCATCATGGGCCATACGCGCCTGCAACGCGGCGCCATCGTCTGGGAAGGGCAGGACATCGCCCGCATGGCCGCCCACAAGCGCGCCTTGGCTGGAATCGGCTGGGTGGCGCAGGAGCGCGAGATCTTCCCCTCCCTCACGGTGGAAGAAAATCTCACCGTCGCCGCCCGCCCGGGCCGGTGGGATCTGCGCGCGATCTACGATCTTTTTCCTCGCCTGCAGGAACGGCGGGGCAACAAGGGCAATCATCTGTCGGGGGGCGAGCAGCAGATGCTGGCCTTCGGCCGCGCCCTCATGACCAATCCGCGCCTGCTCTTGCTCGACGAGCCGATGGAGGGCCTGGCCCCCATCATCGTCGAGGAGATCACCGC
>CANGTC010000015.1 GCA_947456505.1 Beijerinckiaceae bacterium | reverse complement strand
TGCCGTTGGCGGATCAGGCGATGATCTGCTGGTTGGCAATCAGGCGAATAATAAGCTCATCGGTAACGGCGGTAACGACACGCTCGACGGCGGCGCAGGCGCTGATACGATGATCGGCGGCATCGGCGACGACACCTATGTCGTGGATATCGTCGATAATGCAGGCGATATAGTGATCGAGGCCGCAGGCGGTGGGATCGATACGATACAGGTTGCTTTCAGCTATTCTCTCAAGACGCTCCCCAACGTGGAGAATCTGACCTTGCTTAATCCCGCTGTTTTGAGCGGGGCGGGTGTGATGTATGCGATCGGCAATGACAATAATAATTACATCACGGGGAATGATGGCAATAATATCCTTTTTGGCGCTCTTGGCGATGATACGATTGATGGCGGCGTCGGCGTTGACACATTGGTCGGCGGCCTTGGGAATGACAACTATATCGTCAATAACTCCGGCGATATCGTTCAGGAGTGTGTTGGAGAGGGGACAGACACCGTCCTTGCTTACACGAATTTTTCCCTTGCGAAATTCATCAATGTGGAAAATCTGACGCTGATGAATCCTTCCGACACCAGGGCGTTCAAGGATTTCACCGCAACCGGAAATGTTTCCAACAATGTCATTACAGGCAATGACGGGAATAACTACCTTGATGGCGGCGCTGGCGACGATTTGATGAATGGCGGTGCGGGCGCCGACACGCTCTATGGAGGCGCTGGGGTCGATACCCTGACGGGTGGCGCGGGCAATGACGCCTTTGTTTTTAAATTTGTCTCGGAATCACCGGCAGCTGCGCCTGACACGATTACCGATTTCGTCGTCGGCGCGGACAAGATCGATCTGAGCTCCATCGACATCAATCCGGATGTTGCCAATCAGCAGCATTTCGCCTTCAGCAGCTCGACGAAACTTACCGGGGTCGCCGGGCAATTGATTTACGAAACGTCAGGCCATGCCGTTCTGGGTGATGTGAATGGAGACGGGCTGGCTGATTTCAAGATCCTGCTCACGAACAATCCGGCTGCGCTGCACAGTACGGATTTCGTTTTATAGGCTGCGTCTGAGAAAGCTGGATCCGGGGGGCGCGGTTGGGTGGCGCCGCATCCGGAATATGGGTGTTTCCATTTCGACTCTTGTGTTTTCTGGAGCGCGCGTCTTATTATTGCTATGATTATGTGGTTTGAATTGGGTTGCGCTTTTGATTGACAGGTGATGATTTGGACAAGGCTTTAAAAATCAAGGGTTTCTCGCCCGGTTTGTTGGGTTTGCGGTGTAACGTTCTGTCGGTCCTTGCGCTTGCAGGGGGGACCCTCCCATAGCGGTGATGACCGGTGGTTCGGGCGCCCGGCTTGTCGGCGCTCCCGGCTTTTTATCGGTGATCAGCGCGTCCAGGGGCGCCTTTTTGGGGCTCGCCCTGTTCAGTGGACTGATCAACGTTCTCTATCTCACGGGCTCATTTTATATGCTCCAGGTCTATGACCGGGTGATTCCGAGCCGCAGCGTGCCCACGCTCATCGCCCTGTCTTTGCTGGCGGCGACCTTGTTCGCCGGGCAGGCGGCGCTGGACTATTTTCGGTCTCGCGTGCTGCTTCAAATGGCTCGATCGCTCGACGAACGGCTCAGCCCGGCTGTGTTCCGCATTGTCGGGCAGATGTCATTGACCGGCAACGGATCCGCCAATGGTTTGCAGCCTATGCGCGATCTCGATCAGGTCCGGAGCTTTCTGTCCGGCGGAGGGCCGCTTGGATTGATCGATCTTCCCTGGATGCCCTTTTACCTGGGGATCTGTTTTTTGTTCCACCCCTTGATCGGAATCGCTGCTCTTATGGGCGCGATTATGTTGATAACGATCACGATTTGCGCCGAGGTTTTCACGCGTAAGCCCATCGCCGAGGTCGCGCGGCACGCCGCAGTTCGAAACGGCCTCGCCGAGACGAGCCGTCGGAATGCGGAAGTTGTGGCGGCCCTGGGCATGGGTCGGCGGGTTGGCGACCTCTGGGAACAGGCGAATCAGAAACACCTTGATGCGCAGGATCGGGCCAGTGGCGTCGCCAGCGGCCTGTCGGGCCTCTCCAAGGCTGCGCGCGCGGCGCTTCAGTCTGGGGTTCTTGGGCTTGGGGCCTATTTGGTCATCAACAATGAGGCGAGCGGGGGGGTGATCATCGCCTCCTCCATCATGACCTCGCGGGCGCTGGCCCCAGTTGAACTGTTGATTTCCCAATGGAAAGCTTTTGGCGCCGCGCGTCAGGGCTGGCGGCGTCTGCGGGACCTTTTCGCCACGTTTCCGGAAACCGCCGATCCGATGCCTCTGGATAAACCCTGCCGCACCTTTGCTGCAGAGGGGCTCATGGTCACCACGCCCGGCGGCGCGCGGGTGGCGGTCAACAACGTCTCCTTCGAATTGAAGGCTGGCAGTGCGCTGGGGGTGATTGGACCAAGCGCTGCGGGCAAGTCGTCGCTGGCTCGAGCCCTGGTGGGGATCTGGAGACCGCAGCGCGGGGCGGTCAGGCTGGATGGCGCCATGTTGGGCCAGTGGTCGCGGGAGGAACTGGGCCGCCATATCGGCTATCTGGCTCAGGACGTTGAATTGTTCGGTGGCACCATCGCCAGCAACATCGCCCGCTTCGACCCTCATCCCGAACCGGAGGCTGTCATGCGGGCGGCCCGGCAAGCGGGCGTTCATGAGATGATCGTCAACTTTCCCCAGGGTTATGACACACGTCTTGGCGAGGGTGGCGTCACGTTGTCAGGCGGGCAGCGGCAACGCATCGCTCTTGCACGCGCGCTCTATGGAGATCCCTTCCTTGTGGTGCTCGATGAGCCAAATTCGAGTCTGGATGTTGAGGGCGAGCAGGCGCTGACTCAGGCTATTTTGAATGTGCGTCAGCGCGGCGGCGTGGCGGTGGTGATGGCGCACAGGCCCAGCGCTCTTGCTTCCGTTGATCTCGTGCTCGCCATGGCGAATGGCGAGGCGAAAGGCTTTGGGCCGCGCGATGAGGTTCTGCGCAAGGTGCTGCGGCCTGTGGCGACGGCGCTCCAACCCCCAGCCGTGGCGACCGGCACATGAGGGACCCCTTGAACAAGACCCTGGTCTCCATGCGCCGCGCGCTGCTCGGGGGCGTTGCGGTCTCCTGCATGCTCACCATGGGAATTGGCGGATGGGCGGCCAATACCGAAATTGCTGGAGCGGTCGTCGCGTCAGGCGCACTGGTCGTGGATTCCAGCGTCAAGAAGGTTCAGCATCCCACAGGCGGTGTCGTGGGCGAGGTGCGCGTGCGCGATGGCGACCGGGTGAAGGCGGGGGATATTCTGGTCCGCCTCGACGAAACACAGACTCGGGCCAATCTGGCGATTGTCACCAAGGCTCTGGATGAGCTCGCCGCGCGGCGGGCCCGCGACGAGGCGGAACGGGACTCGGCCGCTGAGGTCATCTTTCCGGAGGACTTGTTGACGCGGATCGCCGAGCCTGACGTGGCGCATGCGGTCGAGGGAGAGCGCAGGTTCTTCGAGACCCGTCGGTCGGCGCGCGATGGCCAGGTGGCCCAGCTGCGCGAGCGAATTTCACAGCTTAAGGAACAAATTCAGGGCCTTAATGATCAGGTTGTCGCCAAGGGACGCGAGATCGCTTTGATCGGCGAGGAGCTGAAGGGGGTGCGCATCCTCTGGCAGAAAAATCTGATCCAGTTGACGCGCCTCACAGCGCTGGAGCGTGACGGCGCGCGGCTGGACGGAGAGCGCGGCGCTCTGATTTCCAACATCGCCCAGACCCGCGGCAAGATCGCGGAGACCGAGCTGCAAATACTTCAGGTTGATCAGGATTTGCGGTCCGAGGTGAGCAAGGATCTGGCGGAGATCAGGTCGAGGATCTCTGAATATGTTGAGCGGAAGGTCGCCGCTGAGGATCAGTTGCGCCGCATCGATATTCGCGCGCCGCAGGATGGCGTGGTGCATCAACTCACCGCGCATACCGTGGGCGGCGTGATTTCATCCCAGGGCGAGCCGATCATGTTGATCGTGCCTGAGGCTGACGCGCTGAGCGCCGAGGTGAAGATCGCGCCACAGGACATTGATCAGGTAAGGGTGGGGCAGACCGCCATGGTCCGTTTTTCAGCCTTCAGTCAGCGTACGACGCCGGAATTGGAGGGGGAGGTCAGCCGCATTTCAGCGGATGTGAGCCAGGATCAGAAATCCGGCGCAAGCTTTTACACGCTCCGGATCAATGTTTCCGAAAGCGAGATCCAGCGCCTCAATGGATTGCGGCTCGTGCCGGGCATGCCTGTGGAGACCTTTATCCGCACCGGCGACCGAACTGTCCTGTCCTATCTCACCAAGCCATTGGTGGATCAGATCCAGAAGACCTGGCGAGAAAAATGACGGGGACTGTCAGGTCCCCGAATGCTCGCGCCAGAATCGCGCCGCCCCCGCATGGAGGGGAACATCCATGGGCGTCGACTCGGTTTCCGTGAAAAGCTCCGCGACCCCCCGATACTCGGGTTCCCAGACGATTTCCGCCTCCCGCGCCACGGCCGCACGGGCCGCCTTGTAGGCGAGATGCTCAGGAAAATCCGCGCGTGCATAGAGCGGCCAGCCACTGTAGTCGATGCACCAATGGTCCTCCGGCGCGCCCCAATAGCCTTTGCGCAGCAAGACGCGACGCCAACCGAGCGTGTTGAGATAAGCGAAGTGGTCGGGCTCCAGATCCATGAAACGCATGCCCGCCTTGACCGCCATGTCGAGCCAGACGGTGAGGCCCTCGTCAAAGATGGCGTCAAGTTCTCCCGTGTTCAGCGCCGACACCCGTCGGGGATCCGCCGGGGCGCCGGTTAGATTGAGCTTGCCGCCCCACGATTCGATGTCGGCGAGGCTGAAGCCATAGAAGGCCAGCGCCTGATCGATGAAGACCCGGGTCGAATGGGTGACGTCCTCCTTGACTGAGACGTGCAAAGGAAATTTGCGGTCCTTCACATCCTTGAGCGACTTTAGACCGGTCTTCGGGTTGATCATGAAAACGAAACGGTCAAAGCTGGGATAATTGGCGACGATCCGCAGGGGCAGGGGCTCCTTGAACAGTCCCACGCCGCGCACAGCCTGGGTGAGAAAGGCTGAGGGGTTCACCATGGCCATCTCAAGCCCGCCCCGCGCCACATCCAGCGCCAGGATCGGTGAGCCTGTGCCCATGCGCATGGCCGGGCGCCAGGCCTCGCCGGAGCCGTTGCCAATGCTGATGCACATGTCTCTATCGCCGCCATAGGGCGTTGTGGGGTCGCCAGCGACATCAAGGCCGATTTCCCAGAGGAATTTGGTACGCCGGAAATTGGCGCCGCGCGGAAGCGGTTCAGGCATGGACGTTCTCCCTTTTGCGCCATGCTGCCACGGGAGCGTCGTGCGCTCAAGAGACCTGCTGGACAAGCCCGCCAAACCTTAAAGGCTCGCGGCCCGCTCCAGCCTTTCCGCGTCAAGGATTCGCACCCCGTCCGGAATCACCGCAATGATCTTGCGTTGCGCCAGCTTGGTCATGGTCCGGCTGACGGTTTCCAGCGTCAGGCCGAGATAGTCCCCAATATCCTGCCGCGTCATGGGCAGGTCGACGCGGGAGGTGAGGCCCTGCAAGGGCGCCCAGCGGTCGCGCAGGCTCAGCAGGAAGGCGGCCACCTTTTCCTCGGCGCTGCGCCGGCCAAGCAGAAGCATATGGGCCTGCGCCAGAGCGAGTTCATGAGAAAAGGTCTCAAAAACCTGGCGCATCAGGCCCGGCGTGCGGTTGAGAAGATCGGTGAAGCGGGTCCGGTCGAAACGGCACAGGGTTGAGGGGGTCAGCGTGGTCGCCGTGAACCCATTCGCCGATTGCAGGGGAAGGCCCAGAAAGTCGCCGGGAACGACGATGCCCACGACCTGACGGCGCCCATCACGCAGAAGCTTTGAGAGCAGTATGGAACCGCTGACGAGCGTCCAGACGGCATCGGCCCTTGCGCCTTCGGTAAAGACCGTCGCCTTGGCGTCAAGCCTGATGTGGCGGGAGATATCTGCGAGATCCAACTCGACCATAGCCTCATCCGCCCCGGCCTTGGGCGACATCTCCAAAGAAATATTCAGCGGATGCGCGGATCGCGCCCGGGGCTCAAGATCAAGCATGGGAGCCTCCAAGCCCGCACGGAAGGTTATTGCGCGGCTTACCCGGATCGCCAGGTCGCCCGACGCGCCAGCGCCCGCTATCCCGGGAGTCCCATGCTGGGCTGACCAGCCCGGAAAACCCAAACGGCCTCGCTTCGTTGCGCATTTCATCTCCACCGCAGTCGCCCCCGCGTCATCCGGACAACGGCTAGTGGAGCAGTGGAGTTGCGTGGGACCTGACATTCATAGCTGCGCGCGAAATATGGAAATATGCATCTAATGTCGAGTTCAAGGCGGTCGCTATTCGAAGTCAGAAACTCATTGCGGAATTGGTCAAGCTTTATCTGTTCTATCTATGCGCTCTCCTATGACACTGCTTTTTTGATTGTAAGACGCACGGGCGTATGAGACGCCATTCATTGTATGCATGCCATTCGGCGGCGAAACGCTTCGGATCAGCGAATGAATAAACACAACGAAGCCGCAGGGCTGATGGCACGAGACGAAAATCTACCCGATAGAAGAAGTTAGCTTGATCTTGGCTTTAATGAAATAACTGATTCAAGCGCGCTGTTTATAAAGTTGGCGTCCGGAGTGATCAAAATCAAACGCGACAGTCATCAGCATCCAGTCGAACCAGAGCAGACATGAACAGCGAATGCGATCGAAACCGCCAATTTCCTGACGCGCCGCAATTGCAATTAAAATGATATATCAATTCGTTAACCAGAGCGCGCGTAGGATTTGTGGATGTTCATCGCCAGTTTGAAATTATCGATCACATTACAAATTGGCGCAGGCTCCAAATTGAATGGAGCCTTGAGGCCAGAGACTGGCGAAATGTTGGCGGGCTCTGAATGCGGTGATGATGATCATGTTTAATGGCGCATTGATCGATCAGCCATGCATCCTGAAACAGCCTCACGCTTCGACGTACTTCGAAAATCGCCCATGATCGCCCGAGAGACATCACGTGATTTGGCGCTATTGACCGGCGCTACGGGATTTATCGGTTCTCGCTTAATGCGCCGTCTTCTTGCTGAAGGACGCCCGGTCGTTGCTTTAGTAAGGACCGCGACCAACGCATCAGACCTTGAGGCTGCGGGCGCCATGGTTTTGCATGATGATGCAAGCGCCACTGTCCTCGCGGAGAAGATTGCAAAGATCAAGCCGAAGACAGTCTTCCATCTCGCTGGAAAATTTATCGCCCGTCACAATACCGAAGATGTTGATGATCTCGTAGCCTCTAATCTTGGCTTCGCCACTCGTGTGGCGGAGGCGGCCGTGCGCGCGGGATGTCAGCGGATGATCGTGGCGGGCACATCCTGGCAAGTCGACCAGTTCGGGCGAGAGGCGCCCAATTCACTATATGCCGCAACAAAGGCCGCCTTCGAAGCGATCCTCGCACATTATGCGGCAACCGATGGTCTGAGGGTCATGTCGCTGCGGCTCTACGACACCTTCGGCGCTGATGATCCGCGGGGCAAATTACTATCTCTATTGCTCTCGACGCTCGCTTCAGGTTCGCATTTAGGTCTATCTCCCGGTGACCAGCGAATTGATCTTGTGCATGTCGAGGATGTCGTCGAAGCTTTTCTTGTCGCCGAGACCCGTTTAATCGCCACCGAGCACGGTGGCTTCGAGCGTTTCACCGTCCGATCCGGACAGCCAATCTCCATAAAAGAGCTGGTGGCGATGCTTGAGCAGCTCTCAGGTCGGAAGATGGCCGTCGCATTTGGCGAACGCCCATACCGAAAGGGCGAGGCGATGGAACCTGCGCCTGGCGAGATCCTGCCGGACTGGCGGGTTAAGATCGGCCTCAAAGAGGGGCTTGCCGCACTGGTCAGAGGTGGATGATGTTCGATCTTGAGCCGCTTTGTCTTGCTGGCCTGTTTCGACTTCATCGCCCTATCATGCGCGATCATCGTGGCAGCTTCCGTAAGATCGCGCATGCAGATGCATTCGCAGCGGCTGGACTGCGAAATGATTTCACCGAGCAATTCGTCACCGTCTCAGCTACGGGTGTCTTACGTGGCATGCATTTCCAGACCCCGCCGCACAGTCACGACAAACTCGTCACCGTACTTTCCGGCCGCATTATCGATGTGGTGGTTGACCTAAGGCCAGGTCCGGATCACGGTCGCAGCGTGGCGCTGGAATTATCCGGGGAGGAAGGCGCTTCGCTTTACGTGCCGAGCGGTTTGGCGCATGGGTTTCTGGCGCTTGAGGAGGCGCTGCTTCTCTATGACGTTACCTCAGTTCACGCACCCGCCCATGATCTTGGGATACGCTTCGACAGTTTTGGCTATTCCTGGCCCATTAAGGATCCTGTCCTCTCCGATCGTGATCGCGCCCTCCCAAAACTCTCCGATTTCATCACCCCATTTCCGCCTGCCCCTGCGACAAAAACTAAATTCAAACAAAGTTTTTAACTATGTTTTTTCCGTCTCAAAAAAATTGGCAAAAAACACAGTGCTCGGCCAGCAAAATTACCGAAAAGATTTATCTGACGGATTGCTCAGACATTCGTCGACTGGCTCTGAGGAGATCAGACGCCAGCCAGATGGCACAAGACCCCCAAAAGCGCTTTGGGAAATCGGGGCTCCATATTGAGCCATAACCCGATACATTTCAGCACGAGCGGCTGAAGTGTCATAACTATTGCCGACAGGCCGCCGATGAAGTACCGGGGTCTCATCAATGATGGCGATGCTGCGCGGTATGTTTCCAAGAAGATAAGACCAAACATAATCAAGTCCCCATCCCGAATGGGATGTTGCAAAAGTTGGCGCGCAAATTTCCATGGCGAAACGAGAAAATAGCGGGATCATAGCTTCAATAAAATTCGTATATCTCAAATTGAATAATTCATTCTGCAAGGTAATTTTATAAGAAAAATAACTTCCGGCTCCCAAGGCCGGTTGCGCAAGATGGAGATTGAGCCTTCGTGATACGTCGAATATGCGATTGATTGAGCCCCAAGACATGTCTATATCATCATCAGGGAAAAGGAAGTAATCATAATCCCACAAGGGACTATTCCGGTGAAAGAGTTTATGGATCGCCGGCCACTTCCTGTTCTTGTTTTGTAGAACCTGATACTCTGCGAAGTCATTCATCGGAAATGAAGAAGCATCGCCGTAAAAACTAGTACATAGATCCCAGTTCCTATCCTCGGTACGGACATCAATCGGCCATGAAGGATGAACAGACGTTTCATTCGCCCGAATGACAACCAAATTACGCCGGCGCGATTGCCGGTTTTTCGAAATGAAAGAAACATCAGTAGAGTCTTCACAAATTTCAGAGATAGCCGCCCTCTCGTTCAGAATAAATATGAGATCAGCATCCAACAAAGACCTGCCTGTTAGGGACAAATGACCTGCGGAGTCCATGAAAAAACGATCAAATGCCGCTGTAGGACGATCTGTGTGGTCACGTAAAAACAGCTGGTTTGCGTTGAATTCCCACCAGCAAGCTCCATGGCCCAGAATACCGCTGACAAATCCGCTTATCAGAAATTTGCAATGCGGGCTTACCACGCCCCGGCTAGAGCTCGTAAAAGACCAGGTTTTAGAAACAAGCTTTTCCTTGGATAATATCAAATTTTCGGGAGATTGTAACTCTGGCTGATCGACGCTCATTAATGTTATCCCTTATCCAAAGACAAAAAATTGAAGAAATCGAGACGCCTCCCATCTGAAATAGCCAACGATAAAAATGTTAGCGTCTTTTGGCTGATGCGGCAAGTGTGTTGCTGCAGGTGATCTACGCTTGGTACGAACATGATTTTATGTCTTGAATCCATCCCGCAGATGCAATTAACCCATTTCTTATCGGCGTGCTGAATAGGAGGCCTTAGGCCCGGCATCCTCAACTTGCGATGAATGTGAGGTGTTTTGAGCCACCGCCATAAAGCTAACGGCGCAATGACTTGTCGCCGAATTCCGTCAGAAGAATTCATTGAGTGAGAATGATTCAGTCCTTCGGAGGTCGGTCCCTTGATTTTCATCTTATCGGTCAGTCAAAACCGCAAATTGCTCTGGCGTTTTGGTCTATTTTACATTAACTTAATGAATGAATCATCCTGCGAGCGCTGGTGAGTTTTGTTGATCTATTATAAGAGCATGGCGGCCCGATCTGATGAGTGGCATTTCCCTCGAAAATGATTTGAGAGAAGCGTTGCGTCTTCTCAGGCGAGATGACCTTCATTCGGCCCTGGAGGTTTATAATGGACTTTTGGAAAAATGGCCCGAATCTTCTGAGGCTCAGCATAACGTTGGTTTCATATTGAAACGCTTTGGAGATGTGTCTGGCGCAGAATCTCAATTTCGCAGAACAATCGAGTTAAATCCAGAATTTGTTCTGCCATACGGTAGTCTTGGCAATTTATTGCTGTCCGCAGGACGGTTTTCTGAATCAGAAGTTCATTATCGCCGATTTCTTTTCCTCCATCCTCATTCACATGAGGGGTGGAACAATCTGGGCAATCTTCTTTTTAGAATAAGGCGTTTCATCGAGGCGGGTGATTGTTATCGGCGGGCCATTGAACTCGCGCCATACTCAGCATACGCCTATCTGCATCTAGGAAATGTGCTCCGAGTAAGCCATCGCAACGCTGAAGCTGAGGAGCGTTACCGGCAGTCAATCTTGCTGGATCGAAATTATCCGCAAGCATATAACAGCCTGGCGATTTTATTGGCGGATCGTTGTCGTTTTGATGAGGCGATCAATTTATTGCGGCAGGCTGTTCAATTGGAAAACTATCTTCCTAAAATTCATAGTAATTTATTGTTTTATATGACTTATGTAAGCGCCATAGCGCCAGAAGATCAATTGAATGAGGCAAGATTATATGCTCGCAAAGTGAAACAATCGACGCCGCAAAATTCTCGAACATGGAAATTTTCAGAACGCACAGGTACGTTGAAGGTTGGATTTGTTTCCGCTGATTTTCGGAGCCATTCGGTCGCTTTTTTTCTTGAAAATGTTGTTTGCAATCTCAATACATCCAATTTGCGCCTCATTGGATATACGAACAATCCTGACGAAGATGACGTGACGAAGAGATTTAAAAACATATTTAGCGAATACAAGAGTCTGGTAGGCAAAAGTGACGAGGAGGCCGCTGATTTAATTCGTGATGACGGAGTGCATCTATTGATCGATCTATCGGGGCATACCGCTTTGAATCGTCTACCAGTCTTCCTCCAAAGACCTGCCCCGATCCAAGCATCCTGGCTTGGATTTTGGGCCACGACCGGTGTGGAGGAGATAGACTATTTTATTGGTGATTCATTCGTGTCACCGCCGGATGAAGATCATCATTTCTCTGAAAAAATTAAGCGGCTACCTGGATGCTACATATGTTTCACGCAGCCGGAAGAGGACGTTAAAGTCAACGAGCTTCCGGCTCTCAAAAATGGCTATGTGACCTTCGGATGTTTTAATAATTTTTCCAAGGTCAACGAGAACGTCATACGGCTGTGGGCGAAAATCCTGTCTTCGGTTGATGGTTCAAAGTTGTTTTTAAGGGCGGCGCAGTTGGCGGATCCCGACCTTGTGAGAGAGACAGTCGCATTGTTTGGATCTCTGGGAATAGAAGCGGAGCGCTTGTTATTCGAGGGAACGAGCACTCTGAGAAGTTATTTTGAAGCCTATAACAGGATTGATATAGCCCTCGACCCATTTCCTTTTAATGGCGTCACCACCAGCGTCCAGTCCCTTTGGATGGGTGTGCCTTTTCTTACGAAAAAAGGTGACAGGTTTATTACACACACTGGCGAATCCATAGCACATAATTCTGGACAAGCAGCTTGGATTGCTGACGATGATAATGACTATCTGTCAAAGGCGATCATGTTTTCATCAGATTTACAACTTCTAGCAAAGTTGCGATCAAGTCTGCGACATCAGCTATTGGCTTCTCCGCTTTTCAATTCGAAGAGCTTTGCCCATAAATTTGAAAAAGCAATATTTGAAATGTGGTTTGATTATAAAAACAGGAAGTAGGCACTCTGGCGGCGTCCCTGTTGCGCCGGGCTGTAACAATAAATCCGTACCGTATCGTATCCTCTGCAACCTCGGCCTTAAAAATATCGCTCCACATCGTCCTCAGTCGAATGGCAAATCGTTCTAAAGGTGGGTCGTGGGAGGCGCGCCCTCGCGCAAACTCGCAAGGAGAGCGTTCTTAATCCTGCAGAAAACATCATCCCAATCGCCGTTGGAATTTTGCCTAAACAAGCGCATCGTTGGATACCAAGGACTATCATCGCGATCCAGCATCCATCGCCAGTCCGGCACATATTTTAGCAATATCCAGGTATTCGCGCCCAGCGCTCCGGCGAGATGTGCTACAGCCGTATCAGATGAAATGACAAGATCGCAGCATTTGATCACAGCCGCTGTATCCATAAATGCGTCTGATCCCGAATCAAGTTGATAAGTCTCCACCATCATCCCATGAGGCAAATTTTCGAGTTGCGCTTCTCCCTCACCCCTGTGGAGGCTAATTAAGCGAACCCCTGGAATTTTTGACAAACTTTCGAAATGGCTCACGGCGAAGGATCGTCCGGCGTCAACTTTTCCCGTGCTGCCTTGCCAGCAGATGCCGATTTTGAAGCCGTTCTGTCCAATGGCTTTCTTCCATTTCGATAACAATTCACTTTCCGCGACCAAATAGGGAACTTGGTGAGGGATTGTTTCAGAGTCGGTGTTGAAAGCGAGGGGCAGGCTTAATAGTGGAGAATGGAAATCAAATACAATTGATTGGTCCTCGACATTCACTATTTGTACGGGGGCTTGCAACATTGACATGAGTTTCTGGAGGGGTTTTTGAGGCGCAAACAAAACAGTCGCCCCCATTTTCGTCAGTTCGAAAATGTAGCGACTGAATTGTATCGTATCGCCGAGCCCTTGCTCCCAGTGTACGAGGATCGTCTTGTCTGATAGATTTTGCCCGCCTTCCCATTTGGGGCAATTGTATGTTCTATTGCCTAACGGATCTTGCTTAAATTTTCTGGATTCGTACAGAATGAGGCCCTTTGAATAATTTCCCTGCAAAAGCAAATACAATCCGGCATTCCAATAGCCTTCGGCGCCGTACGGTTCGATTAACATCGCTTTTTCATAGGCTTGCCATGCGCCTTCAAATCTTTTGAAATCTTTGAGCGCGTTGCCTCTGTTGATGTAAGCCTCGGTATAATCCGGCTTTGTGAAAATGGCCTGAGTATAGGATTGTAAGGCCTCATCATAGCGATGCATTTCCTGAAGCACCACGCCACGGTTATTAATGTAGACACATGAGTCCGCTTTGAGTGAAATCGCTTGATCGTAATTTTTTAACGCTTCCTCATAACGCATGATCTCTCTTAGAGTGTTGGCGCGATTGTAAAATGAATCAGCATGTTTCTCGTTGATAGCAATAGCTTGATCATAACTTTCCAGCGCTTCGTCAAAGCGTTTCATTTCATAGAAAAGATTCGCGCGGTTATAGAATGCGTCGGAATTATCAAGACTTATGGCGATTGCAGTGTTGTAGCTTTCCAATGCTTCCCCATAGCGCTTTGCCTGGTGTAATGCAGCTCCATAGTTCAAATGTAGGGAGGCGGAAGCATAATTTACACTGATTGCCTTTGATAAGCAGAATATCGCGTTATCAAGGTCGCCAAGTTGATATGAGATGACCCCGGACAGGTGGAGAGCATCAAAATTTTCTGGATCCGTCTGTAAAACCATTGAGTATAATTTAAGTGCAGTCGGTAAATCGCCTCTCTGATGAAAGGCTATAGCAGTCTGAAGCATTTCGATCGGAGGGTTGCCGCCAGAGGTCTGCATTGTTGTTGTGAACCCGCTTTGATGCTGCATATGTTCTCGCGGCAGATTGGTTACGCTTGGCTGAACCAATCCTTCGGCTCTGATTTATTTTCGGATCACTCAAGAATCAAAAAGACGTAGCATTACCCCCGTTAGGCCCCCAACTTGCGGTTAAATTAACTTTTAACCGGACGTTGCTCATATTGTAACGCAAATAACTTTAATCCGCGTTAACGCAAAATAAAATGGCGTCTGTGACGAACAATTGGTGATCCGATAACTTATCCTGATTATCGCAACCGGTCATGCGTTTCGGGTGTCTTGTCGAGCGCTGCTTTCGGTTCATACCGTGGCGGTTCGTGAAGATAAATATCGAGAAGGGTGATTGGAAGGCGCTGCGGGATCCATCTCCCGGGGGCCTCGTTGCGTCATCGATGAATTGGATTTTGCTGGTGGGAGTGGACTCAGAAAATCGTCGAACTGCTTGGCTTGATCATGGGGGAGATTTATCATCAAGATTTTGAACATGACCATGGCAAAAAGTATTCCTTAGACCAGGCTTAGACACTGGCGGCGGGCGGCATTGGAGTTGTGCAACGCTCGCCATCACAAACCATGTCCGAAATATGCCGCGTTGATCTCATGGCTTTGGCGCAAAGTCTCTGGCGCGCCTTGCGCGACAATGGCGCCGCAATCCAGCACATAGGCGCGCTGGGATACGGACAGCGCTTTGGCCGCATTTTGCTCGATGAGAAGAATGGAGACGCCACTGGCGTGGATCGCCTTTATCGTCTCGAATACCTGGGTGATGATGAGCGGGGCCAGACCCAGCGATGGCTCGTCTATGAGAAGCAGCTTCGGGCGAGCCATCAAGGCGCGGCCTATGGCGACCATTTGTTGTTGCCCACCCGATAGGGTGCCCGCGATTTGCCACCGGCGCTCGCTTAAAATCGGGAACATGGCGTAGATTTGGTCGAGACCTTGGGTGCGATGCATGCGTGCGGCAGGGCGATAGCATCCCAGTTCCAGATTCTCTTCAACCGTCATCGTGGTAAAGAGCCGGCGCCCTTCCGGGATCAGAGCGATGCCACGATCCGCCAGCTCCTGCGGCGTGAGACGGGTAATGTCCTCTCCATCGAACTGAATGCGCCCGGTCTGTATCGGCAACAGGCGCGCCAGCGCATTTACAAGCGTCGTCTTGCCTGCGCCATTAGGACCAATCACGCAGGCGATTTCCCCATCGCCCAGGGTTAGCGAGACATTGGCGAGTGCGCGCGCCTCGCCATAGTAGACATCGAGGTTTTCAATGCTGAGCATCGGCATCCCCGAGGTAGGCGCTGATGACGAGGGGATCCTGCACCACTAAGCGCGGATGGCCCTCCGCGATGATCTGCCCTTGACTGAGCACTACCAGCCGATCTGTGAGTGCGAGCACCGCGCGCATGTTGTGCTCGACGAAGATGATCGTCGCCCCGTTCGCGTGGATCTTGCGCACCATGTCGATCGCGGTGGTGATTTCCGCAGGGGTCAGGCCTGCGAGCACCTCATCCAGCATGATCAACCTCGCGCCCGAGGCGAGCGCCCGGGCCAATTCGAGGAACTTGCGCTGATGCAGGTTGAGCTCTCTGGGCAAGGCCTCGGCACGGGCGTGGAGGCCCACGAAGCTGAGCCATTCCTGCGCCTGAGCCAGCGCCGCGCCATGGTCGAGGCTACGCGCGCCGAATTGCCCGGCGACGACCACGTTATCCAGCACTGAGAGTCGATTGAAGGGTCGCGGGATCTGGAAGGTGCGGGCGACGCCACGGCGGGCCCTTCGGTTGCCTGCGTCCGCTGTGACGTCTGTGCCTGCGAAGACGAGTCGGCCGGCGTTAGGGCTATAGAAACCGCTTATGACGTTGATGAGCGTTGACTTGCCCGAGCCGTTGGGGCCGACAAGACCGAGGATCTCGCCTTCGCGCACATCCAAAGTCACTCCATTGAGAGCGCGCACGCCGCGAAAGGCCAGATGCACGTCGTCGCAATGAAGCAATACGTCGCCGACAGGGCGCTTCGTTGTGGCTTCTTGCGACGGCGCCACAATCGTCGCGGTGGCCGTGGTCGGTTTTGCGCGGGCGCGGAAACGATGGACTAGAAACCCAATCACCCCCTCCGGCAAATAGAGCGTCGCCACGATCAGGCTCACACCGATGAGCGCGCGGGCTGCAAGCGCCCAGTCGCCACCCACCAGAGCGTTGGTGAGGGTGGCGACGAAAATCGCGCCAATGGCGGGGCCCAGCCAGTGCCGTGCGCCGCCGAGCACGCTCATCAGCAGAACGAAGAGCGGCACAGTGATGGAGAAGGTTTCCCCCACCGTCACGTAACTGACGAACAGCGCATGCACTGCGCCAGCCACTCCCGCCAGGAAGGACGAGAGGGCGAGGGCCGCTACCTTGAAGCCAAGTGTCGGCACGCCAAGGATTTCCGCCACATCCTCATCGTCGCTGATGGCGAAAAGGCCGCGCCCGAAGCTGGAATATTGCACGAGCCATGCAGTCGCGAGGGACCCCATGGCGACGAGGGCGCCCAGCAGATAGATGGTCGATGACGGGTTGGTGTAGATTCTTGGCAGGCGCACGCTCATCAGCGACACGCCAGGCCCGCCATCGATGGGGGTGTTGAGAATGATGGTGGCCAGCACAATGGCGAGCGCCAGCGTTAATAGCGCGAAGAGCTCCCCCCGCAAGCGCCGCACTCGAAAGACGACGAAGCCCACGCCGCCCCCCAGAACAGCAGCAATCAAACCGCCCGCCAGCAGGCAAGCCCACAGGGGCGCATGCGGTCCCAGATTGGCCGTAGCGTAGACTCCCGCCCCATAAAAGGCGCCATGCCCAAAGGAGACATAGCCTGTGAAGCCGCTGAGGATTGTCCATGAGGTCGCCAGAGCGATCCAGAAGAACAGCAGGTATAGAAAGGATTCCACGAAGGGGGAGAGCTGGAGCAGGGGCAGAGCTGCAAAGGCAAGGGTCGCCGTAAGAATTGCGAGGAGCCCCCGATAGCTTCTGCTGGATTGCGCATTCATCTCACACGCGCTCCGGCCAGAAAACCAGAATGAGGATCAGCAGGGTGAATGGCGCCAAGGGCGCCCAGGCGGGAGCGGTGACCGCCATGGTGATGGCCTCGCTGACGCCAATCAGCAGGCCTGCGGCGAAGACGCCGGTCGCGCTGCCAATGCGCCCGAGCAATACCGCAGCCAGCACAACCCCGAACCAACTGTAGATCTGACTGGGCGCGAGCGTGAAGAGGAGCGCCATGAAGCTGCCGCCAACGCCCGCCAGCGCGCCAGCGATTCCCGCTATCAGCAAAGAGAGCTTCTTGTTTGGCACGCCGAAGCTGGCGGCGATCTGGGGATTGTCGAGCCCCGCGCGCAGGGCCTTGCCGACCCAGGTGAAACGCAGAAATGCGGCCGTCAGCAGGCACAGCGCAAGGGCTGCGGCGGACATCAGCATCTCCTGCTTGGGCAGAAAGAAAGGGCCGAGCTCCCAGGATCCCCTAAGGAAATGTGTTTCGAGCCGCACGAAATCCGCCGACCAGATCCATTGAATGAAGGCTTCGGCAAGGATGGTCATGCCGAAGGTGATGATGATGGAGGCGAATTCATCCACCTTGAAATGGTCGAGAAAGGCCTGCTGCGCATAGCCCAGCACGAAGAACAGCGGCGCCACCAGGGCGATCACCAGCAGGGGCGGCAAGCCGCCCGGCCCGGCCAGCTGATAGGTGAGATAGGCCGCCAGAAAGATGAAGGCGAAATGGGCGAGGTTGATGATCTTGAGATAGCGCCACGAAAGCGTCAGCCCCAGGCCCAGCAAGGCGTAGAGACTGCCGGAGAAGATCCCCGACAGAATGGATTGACCCAGAAGCGTTGCGCTCATTGACTTGCGCTCATCATCATCCCGCTACTTGATGATGATGGTCTTGCCGGGAGTCGCCACCTGTTTCGGCCAGACGATGGCCCATTTGCCGTCCTGCACCTGCTTCAGGCGCATGAGGTCGTCGCCATAGTTCTGCGGCCCGTCAAAACGCACCTTGCCGATGATCGTGTCCGCGCCGTTCTTCTTGAGATGGGCTGTGAGCGCATCGTCATCGAGGGATTTCGTCGCATTGACGGCGCCAGTCAGGATTTGCCAGCTGGAATAGCTTGCGCCCGCTTGCGTCTCGGGATCCACGAAGGGAAAGCCCGCCTTGGTCGCGGCTTCCCGATAAAGCCGGGCGAAAGTGGCGGCCTCCGGATTGTCGCTGAATGGCGGCAGATCCTCATAGATCGTGAGGGACAGGGCGTCCTTGCCAAGCGGCGACTGAGCCAGTTGCCCGGGCGAGGGATAGACATACAAGTGATTTTTCGGAGTGTAATTGATCTTCTCAAGCGCCTCCAGAAGCTGATTGCCCTCTAGACCGATGGCGCCCATATAAAGAATGTCAGGGTTGGCTTCGCGCACCCGCGCGGCGATGGGACCGAAATCGCGGGCGCCGAATTCGAACTCCAGATAGAGGCTTTCCGTCAGCCCACGTTTCTTGAACACCTCGCGCGCGCCCACCGCCAGGAAATGGACTGAGGGAAACTTGCTGGTGACCACAGCGAAGGTCTTGACCTGCTTGCCCGTCGATAGAATGCCATCCAGCGCCATGTTCGAAACGGTGTCTTCCGGCGTGAAGCCGATGGGCCAGCCGGGGAAGTGGCGATCATATGTCGCAAGTTTGGGAATGCCGAAGGTGCTATGCACCAGCACCTTGTTATAGCGCTGGGCGACGCTCATGGCCGAGAGGATATTCGCGGTGGCGTAGGGGCCGATCAGCAGATCGACCTTGTCCACCGTGACCAGTCGCTCATAAAGCGTGCGCGCAAGATCGGGTTTGGATTGATCATCCAGCAGCACCCATTCGATGGGGCGGCCCAACATACCCTGCTTCTTGTTCGCCTCCTGAACGAACAGATCGCCTACGATCTTGTGAATGGCGCCAGTGGCTGCCAAGGGTCCGGTAAGCGAAAGGGTGCCACCCACGCGAACTGGGGGGCCTGAGGTTTGCGCCAGGGTTGTCGTGCTTGCGCCCGCCGCCAGCGCCATGGCCAGAAGGTCCCGGCGCGAAGGTTGCGAAATGATGCTTTTCCCAGAAGCCATGAGTCCCTCCCGTTTTCAGGAAGTCTATCGAGGCTAATGGCGAGATGCAATGCGGTCAAAGCCAGAACCGTTCAGGTGGCCGGGCGTGCATTCGTCAGGCCACGCCGGAAATTCATGCTGTTGACGGCCGTGGGGCTGTAGGGATTGTAATCTCGCACCCATGACTCAAAGGGTGCTGAGAAGCTTACCGTAGCCCCGGATGGCGCCGCGACGCCATGGCGCCTGAGGCGTCGAAGGTGATTTCCTGACAGATCGCGACCGCCCTGTTAGGATCGCAAAAAGACGCGCGGCGTAGAGAGAAGATATCGGGGGGCGATCATGAGACATTTTGTTAGAACAATAGCGCTTCTTGCCATGCCTATGCTGGCGCTGGCGATGGCCGGCAAAGTGCAGGCGCAAGTCTATCCCAATCAACCAATCAAGCTCATTGTTCCCTTCCCGCCGGGAGGCGTGAATGACGTGGTGGCGCGCCCCTTCGCCGAAAAATTCAGCACGATTCTGGGTCATATCGTGATCGAGAACCGCGGCGGGGCGGGGAGGGTGATTGGCGGGAGTGCAGTGGCTCGGGCCGATCCTGATGGATATACGCTTCTGCTGGGCAGTGGCGCGACGCTTCTCGTCGGCCCCCTGATCACCCCTACCAAAACCTTTGATCCGGTCAAGGATTTCAAGCCGGTATCGATCCTGTCTGTGAGCGGCCTCGCTATGGCGACGCATCCGTCGCTCCCTGTCAGGTCCTTGAAAGAGCTGCTCGACTTCGCCAAGGCCAATCCTGGGGCGCTTTCGTATGGCTCCGCTGGAGTGGGTTCGGCCACCCACCTTGGAGCGGAACTGTTCAAAAGTCTGATTAAGGATCAGAGCATTCAGCACGTTCCCTACCGGGGCGGCGGCCCTGCGATGACGGATTTGGCGGCCGGGCAAATCAAACTCGCTTTTCCGAACGTCACGGGCCCCTTGATCGCCTTGCACCATGCCGGCAGCATTAGAATTCTAGCCGTTACCTCCGCCGCCCGAAATGCAGCTGCGACCGAGATTGAAACCGCCGTGGAAGCGGGCTTGCCGGGCATGGTGGCGGTGAACTTTGCAGGTCTCTTTGCGCCTGCGGGGACGACCGACACGATAGTCAATCAGCTTGCGGAGGCCTCCCGCAAGGCGATGGCGGACGCGAGTTTGCGCGACGTCTACGACAAGGCTGGCCTGGAGGTTTCGAGCGAGGATACCCCGGCAAAGGCCGCAAAATTTGTCGATGAAGAAATCGCGCGCTGGACGCCGGTCATTCGGTCCATCAACCTCAAGGCGGAATAGGTCTGCTGATGTGGCTCTGATCTATGGCGTGGGGTCAAACTGGTCGGAAGGCGCCTTGATGGAGTGGGTGACGCATAGTTCAAAGCGCCTCCTGATTGTGTGAGCCTGCCTGTTTGGCTTCGCGTTCCTGAAACGTTCGTTTGACGGATCATGGCTGCGCGAGTTTGCCTCAACATACTTCCTGGAGCGCCCTGTTCCCATCATCGCCTTCTACGGAAATATTATCGAAGGGGACAAGCTGTTGCCTGACGCCTAATGGGTGCGTGCGGCTGCCGCCCCCTTGCCGATGGTTCGAGACATGATGAAATATGATGATGATCAGCCAGATCCTCTTCAGAATTTCGCTGAGCCAGCAGCGCGCCTGGTCAAGATCGCGACGGCGCCCGCGATGGAGCCATAGCTAGCTGACGCCCGCAGTTGCCTCGGTGCGGGCGTCTGGTTGGTTAAGTGTGCATCTTGTTGCACAACGGAACCAGGGGAAGCTCGCTTTGCAAAAGATGAAACACCTTCTGGCGGCGGAGGAGGAGACTTCGGCGCTCCGTCATTTGTAATTTGCTGAAGAAGACCTAAAGTCCTTCAAAACCCGCCGTTAAACTGGGCAGAATTGGGAGGAATCCATAATGTCATCATCGATAGCACAAGTCCAAACAGCGGCCAGCCGCCGACGCTTCCTGCAATGGCTGGCGGGTTCTTCCGCCGTTGCGTTTGCGGGCTCTGGTCCCCTTGCCGAGGCGCTGGAGGCCCCAAATCGTTTGCCAGACCCGATGATGTGGGCGCCCCGTGACCTGAATTACCTGATTTCTTCGCCCAAAGAGGCGATAAATATCTTCGATTTCGAGCCCGTGATGAAGGAAAATGTGCCGCCAGGTCATTTTGGCTACATGGCCTCGGGGATCGACGATGAAGTGACCTTGCGCGCCAATCGCGAGGGTTTTCTCAAGTTCCAGTTGCGTCCGCGCCGCCTCGTGGACGTGAGCAAGGTCGATATGACCATGGAATTGTTCGGGGAGAAATATAACTCGCCCATTATGATCGCACCCACAGGCGGCCACCGGGCCTATCATGCGGATGGGGAGGGCGCCGTCGCGAAAGCCGCCAAGGCTGGCAATCATGGCATGATTCTGTCCACGCAAACATCAACCTTAGTCGAAGACGTGATCAAGGCGCGAGGTGCGCCGGTCTGGATGCAACTGTATGCGACCAACAAATTCGAGGTGGCGCGGCAGGTGGTTCAACGCGCCGAAAAAGCAGGCTGCACTGCCGTCGCCGTCACGGTTGACCGCAGCGGCGGCCGGAATCAGGAAACGCTGGCGCGGCTTCGGCGCATCGACCCCCGGACTTGCTCCGATTGCCATAAGCCTAACCGGTTGGGCGGGCCCATGTATGACGGAATTGACATGTCCGGCCTGCAAAACCTTCAATCGTCCGCCATGTCGTGGGATTATCTCAAGCGCATTCGTGATGCGACGAAGATGAAATGCGTGATCAAGGGAATCCTGACAGCAGAAGACGCAAAGATCGCTGCAGACAATGGCTATGACGCGATTATCGTGTCCAACCATGGTGGGCGTTCGGACGAAGCCGGGCGGTCCACCATCGACACACTGCCTGAGGTTATTGAGGCGGTTGGCGGGCGTACGCCGGTGTTGATTGACAGCGGATTTCGGCGCGGAACGGATATCGTGAAGGCGCTAGCCATGGGGGCCACGGGAATCGCCATCGGTCGCCCCTATTTGTGGGGCCTCGGCGCTTTCGGCCAAGAGGGCGTTGAGCGGGTCCTCGAACTTTTGCGGACTGAGCTTTATGCGGCGATGCAGCAGGCCGGCGCGCCCTCTATCAAACATCTGGTTCCTGCGATGGTGAAGCGCGCCTGAACTGCGCTGGCGGAAGCTGTTCAGGTTAACCGGGCGATGCGTCGCAGGGAGGCGAATGCACATGGGGCAATTCTCAAAAACACAAGCCTTCGGCGGATTCCTTGCGGGATTGACCTTCGCCGTAAGCGCACTTGCTCAACAGGCGCCCTTCTCGGGCCGAGTCTCTGCGCCCGGTGAAGGCGCTATGGAGGGTGTCGTCGTCAGTGCGAAGAAGGAAGGCGGGATCGTCACGCTATCGGTCATCTCTGATGACGAGGGACGGTTCGCATTTCCCGCAGGACGGCTTGAACCCGGTAAATATGCGCTGTCCATACGCGCTACCGGCTACGAACTTGACGGCGCCAGAACCGTCGAAATAGCTTCCAGCGGGTCTGTCCAGGACATCAACCTGAAGAAGACCCGCAACATCGCGGGGCAACTCACCAATTCGGAATGGATGCAGAGCGTCCCGGGCCCTGACGATATGCGGGCGGCTCTGCTTGATTGCCAGACATGCCATACGCTGGAGCGTGTCTTCCGCTCAAGCTATGATTCCGACACTTTCACGCAGGTGCTCACGCGCATGGCGAATTACGCCTCCGAGAGTTTCTGGTTGAAACCGCAGACGAGGCCGGTGAACCGGGCCAGCAATCCTGAACAGTTCCGCAAGATGGCGGACTATATCGCCAGTTTCAATCTCAGTGCGCAGGAGACTTGGAGCTATCCCCTCAAGACTCTGCCGCGCGTGTCCGGGCGCGGCACGAAGGTGATCATCACTGAATATGATTTGCCGCGTCGCACGATCCAGCCCCACGATGTGGTGATCGATAAGGAAGGCGTCGCCTGGTATTCGGATTTTGGCGATCAGATGATCGGGAGATTCAATCCAAGGACGCTTGAGCATACGGAGATCCGCATACCCCTCGCCGTTCCCGGACGCCCAACCGGATCTCTTGATTTGGAATTGGAGCCTGATGGAAAATTACTGGTGGGTATGATGAATCAGGGGGCCATTGGCCAGTACGACCCGAAGGCGGACCAATGGAAGATTTGGGAAATGCCGCCGGAGTTCAACAAGGAGAACATCCAGTTGAACCAGGTCACCATCAATCATCATGTGGATGGTAAGGTTTGGACCAACACTAATGATGGCACCGGGAACGTCTACCGACTCGACATCAATACAGGTAAATATGAGCTTTTTCAGCCTTTGAAGTTGCTTCCGGGCGGCCCTGCGGCAAACGCAATCTACCAAATTTCGCCCGATAGTCAGAATAATGGATGGTTGGCGGAGTTCCGCAACAACTACATAGGCCGCATCGACGCGAAGACCGGGGAAACGAAATTCTATCCAGCGCCCACAGAAAAATCGCGTAACCGACGTGGTCGTATGGATGAGCAGGACCGTTTCTGGTTCGCGCAATATCGCGGCAACAAAGTTGCTGTGTTCGACACAAAAACTCTTGAGTTCAAGGAGTGGTCCATGACCTCGCCGTGGTCGGCTCCTTACGATCTGGTGACCGACAAGAGCGGGGATATCTGGAGCGCGGGCATGGCGACGGATCGCGTTACGAGGGTGAACCAGAAAACCGGCGAGACCATTGAATATCAACTGCCAAGACCCACCAATGTGCGCAGGGTTGTGGTGGATGACACCAGGCCACGACCGGTTTTCTGGACGGGCTCGAATCACGGCGCGTCCATTATTAAGCTGGAGCCTCTGGATTGAGACTTGCGCAAAAGTAAATGCAAAATCTGCATATGGGCGAAGCCAGGGAGGTCATCATGCGTGTGAGAACATTTCTTCTAACTACGGCCTTCGCCATCTCCGCCTCACAGTGTATCGCCCAGCAGGCGATCCTTGCGGGCAAGGTTTCATCGGCAACTGAATCCACCATGGAAGGAGTGGTCGTCAGCGCAAAAAAGGGTATCCTGACTGTGAGCGTCGTCAGCAATGCGAAGGGCGAGTTTTCATTTCCACCGGGGCGGCTTGATTCTGGCGTCTGGAACCTTTCAACCCGCGCCATTGGCTACAACCTCGAGGGCCCCAAGTCGGTCTCGATTGCAGCGGATGGGTTGACCGCAATCGAACTCAAGCTTGTTAAAACACGTAATCTGGCCTCGCAACTCACGAATCTCGAGTGGATCATGAGCGCGCCTGGCTCAGATGAGCAACGCAAGGGTCTGTCGAATTGCACCAATTGTCATAGCGTCGAGCGCATCGTCGCTTCCGCCTATAACGCTGAGGAGATGCTGGAAGTAATCAAGCGCATGGCGCAATATTCCAATAACAGCTTCTACAAGAAGCCGCAGATCCGAGCGGAGGTGCGCGACATCAATCGCTTCGTACCAAATGCAGACAAGGTCGCAGCCTATTTCGCGTCTATCAATCGCAGCGAGGGGGAGCGGACATGGGAATTGAAAGCTTTGCCTCGCCTCACCGGTGACAGCACCAGGGTGATCATCACCGAATATGATCTGCCGGAAGCTACGATACAACCTCATGACGTCTTCGTTGATCAGGATGGAGCTACCGTCTGGCATACGGATTTCAGCGGGCAGATACTCGGCAAGCTCGACACTAAAACGCTCCAGCACAAGTCCTATCCTGTGCCATTGCAGCGCCAGGGCTGGCCCACTGGCGCGCTGGACCTTGAACCGGATAAGGACGGCAATCTCTGGCTCGGGCTCATGTTCCAACATGGGGCCGCAAAGTTTGACCGCAAGACCGAACAATTCTCAATGGTGCGGTTGCCCACTGATTATCTCAAGGCTGATTCCCAGCAGGCCATGGTGAGCCCGCAGAACAGTCATGTGGATGGGAAATTGTGGATGCAGTACCCCGCACGGCGCGGCGTTTATCGGATCGAGGTGGCGAGCGGCAAGACAGAACTTTTCGAACCTTTTGGCAACAAGCTGGGTAGCCCATACAGCATTTTCTCCGATGAGAAGAACAACCTTTGGTACCTCGACTTTGGCGGTGAAAACATTGGAAAGATTGATGCGGCGACCGGCGCTTCGACCTTTTATCCGACACCGACGAGACGTTCGCGCCCGCGTCGCGGCAGGATTGACGCCCAGGGCCGGATCGCTTTCGCTGAGTTTACCGGGGGCGCGTAGGACTTTTCGACACGAAGACAGAGAAGTTCATCGAATGGGAAGTGCCCGGGAAGTTTTTCGCGCCCTACGACGCGGCCCTCGATAAAACCGGTCACCTTTGGACAGCGGGAATGAACGCGGATCGCGTGGTGCGCTTCGACACGGCAACGGGCAAATCAACCGAATATCAACTCCCCCGTTACACCAATGTGCGGCGCATTTTTGTGGATGATAGCCAGACCAAGCCATCTCTTTGGATCGGGAACAATCACGGCGCTTCGATTATCAAGGTTGAGCCCCTTGACTGAGCTGCACAAAAGAGCCCCGTCTGTCTGTTGCGCCCCGGTCAATCTTGCGTAGGCGCCGGTTCTTGCTCTGCAGCTTCAGCAACTCTTGAGGTTTGGCCAACTCGCTACCATTGGAGGCGCCTCAGAGTGTAAAGGCTCGCCCCTTACATGGTGGCGGGCGTGAGCACCTGCCACTGCCAATTTAATTCATTGTAGTACCGCAAGAATAATTTGGCTTTATCGCCTTTGAAAGGTTGCTTAGCCTAGCGCCATGAAGGCTCGGTGATCTCTATCATCGGCTAAGCCTTCGCGGAGTGCGCTTATACCAGGCTGTGGTCGTGTGACTTTGGGGCTCCCCTGAAAGAAATAATGGCTGTTCAGGGCTTCTGCGAACTTAAAACATATACCGCTTCAGGCATGATCATTATGTGTTTGATGGGGGGAGCTCTCTTTGGCGATTGGAGTTCTGACCATTGCCTAATTTTTGGCTGCACCGGCGTTCAACAAAGGGCGTCCCGTAGTTTTGTACGTTGCAAAATTTCTTTTCAATATGGATCCCTGCGCGCCCTGAATGGCTATCTGCAATCGTGCTGTGCAAGCTGACAGCACCGGTCCGCACATTGCATTTACGATTGCTGTTCTGGCGCTTGTAGGCCCTAGATCTAGAAAGCACTTTTTCGTTACGGAAGATCGCCCAAGGTAGCCGCGGAGAGGGCGAGGATGGTGACGCGCCCATTTAGCAGAAGAGTTGCACAGTTGCCGCCACAACTCGGGGAAGGTCCGGGTGTTATCGCGCTACTCGTCTAGTGCCTTGCTTTTGTCGGCGGTTGCTGCGCCATCAGAGCGCGGCGTGCGAGTCCTTCGGCGACTGCTTGTTTCATAGCTTTCGCATATGCCTCAAACTGGGCCGGATCCAGCCGGGAGGGTGTTGTAGTCGATTGATTTGTCGATGGTTTTCCATCCTGAGGGGAGATCTGGCTCATGATCTTAGCCGCTTTCGCATTGTATCCATGTTGTTTTGGTCGCGCTGTGATTGAGCAAGATCGGCGCCGTTCCGCTACGGTCTTTTTATTGGATCTGGACGGATCATGATTCGCATTACCCCAATGAAGGGTGCGCTCTTTTGCAATGATTATGTACTTTGAGGATTGTGTCGGGCTGATGAGACGCGCAGGGACTGCTTTAGTGCGCCCCGCTCTCACCACGACTGATTATTCTGGCCATGGCCCAGCCTGAACCTCCGGAACGGATATAAAAGGTCCAGACGGCGCCATTCCCCCCTTTGACTTGATAGATGGGGAGAACGTCGAGCGCAGATTTTTCTATATTGTTGATGAGATCCACCAATAAAAGCTCATCCGAATGCCGACCCTGGATCGCCGCAAGCCGTGTCTGGATGTCGATGTCTGCAAGTTCTACATCGCCCCATGACGCAACGATCACCTTATCGGCGCCGATTTGTCTGACGACGCGGCGCGGTTCGAGTCTGAAACGCTTCGTGTGGGCTGCAATGACTTCCTCAGCTGAGCGTTCGCTCATCGGTATATTGTCGAATTTTTGGGTGAGCAGTTTGAGTCGGTCCTGATTGTCGAGGAAGAGAGAGGTTGAGGCTGAAACCTGTTTCCACTCCTTTGTCTTGCGGCATTCTCGCTCGGCGCCGGTCCATCGGCTTCGAATACATTCGAGGCGCTCGAGCTCATCCTGACTTACACGCTCGCCCACAGTGAAGCCCTGAATGGCGAAGGTCGCCTCCTGCGCCAAGGCGGGCGCTGCTAGGGCGAGACCAGTGGTCAGCAGCAGAAGGCGACAGGCATTGCGCATCGGGGCTCTCGATAAAAGGCCAATATTGCTTGGTTATCAAACCTATCACCGAGCCATAAGCGGGGCAAACCTCTGCGTCGATCCAAAAAGTGGGTCGATATGTGCGTCATCCCGGGGCGAACCTTGAGTTTGGCAATGGCCTTGGCCAGATCGTTTGGGCCCTTGAGGGAAGTATCGCCGAAGAAGCTTCGACATTGCTAAGCCGGAGCATTTTTCCCATAATCCGATAGAGATCTCTGAAAAGGGCGAAGAACAGATGCCGCGTTATTCCATCAGTCAGCCGGTTCTCCAGGTGGAGGCCCCGCGTCTTCTGCAGGGGCAGGGCCGCTTCACCGACGATATTTTTCTCGATCGGCAGACCTACGCCGTGTTCCTGCGCTCTCCCCACGCCCATGCGAAGTTGCTGCGCGTCGATGCGACGACCGCCCGCCAAATGCCCGGGGTGCTTGCTGTGCTCACCGGCGAGGACTACGCGGCCGAGGGGCTGGGCGATGTTCGCGGAGCCAATCCGGCCAAGCGGCGAGATGGTTCGCCCATGTTTCGGCCGCCGCGTCCAGGCCTTACCCGTGACCGGGTGCGCCACGTCGGCCAAGCCATCGCTGTGGTTGTGGCCGAAGGCATTGCTCAGGCCAAGGATGCCGCCGAGGCAATTGAGGTCGACTACGAACTGCTCCCCATCCAACTGGAGACGGCGAGCGCCAATCTGCCTGGCGCGCCGATGGTCTGGGACGAATGCCCGAATAACGAGCCGGTTTATGCGGTCAAGGGCGACGGGCAGGCGGCCGACAAGGCCTTCGCAGCAGCCCACGTGGTGGTCGAGGACCGCTTCGTGGTCAGCCGCGTGGCTGCAAACACCATGGAGCCGCGCGCCGTTTGCGCCACCTACGACCGGGGCCGTGAGCATTTCACCATCTATGCATGCCACCAGAGGCCCTATGTGTGGCGCTCCATGCTGGCGCAATATGTGTTTGACGTGCCCGAGCAGCGGATTTCGCTGATAGCGGGCGATGTCGGCGGCAGTTACGGTATGAAGGGCGGCCTCTATCCGGAGGTGCCTGTCATCGCCTGGGCGTCGAAAAAGGTCGGGCGGCCCGTCAAATGGGCCTGCGAGCGCAGCGAAGCCCTCGTCGCGGACGATCAGGGACGCGACATGGTGGTCGATGCGGGGCTCGCTGTCGATAAAGATGGCAAATTCCTGGGTATGCGCTTCTCGTCGCGCAACAATATTGGCGCCTACATTTCGATGCTTGGCTTCCTTTCGACAGGCAATATCATCAAGGATACCGCTGGTCCCTATATGATCCCGGCAGTTTTCGCCGAGGGCGCCGCCGTCTTCACCAACACCTTGCCAGTATCGAATTATCGCGCTCCCGGCGGCGCGCCGAGCGCCTATGTCATCGAGCGGTTGGTGGACATGGCCGCCCGTGAACTGGGCATGGATCAGGCGGAGATCCGTCGCCGTAACCTGATCCCGGCCTCGGCCATGCCCTACAAGTCGGTTGTCGGTGAGGTCTATGACTGCGGCGACTTCCCGGCGTTGCTGGAAAAGGCCGTGGTCAAGGCGGACTACGCTGGTGTCGGGGCCCGCAAGGAGGCGTCGCGCAAGCGCGGCCTGTTGCGCGGCGTTGGCGTGTCGAGCAGCATCGACCCCTCCGCCGGTCCTTCTCCCGAAGCCGCCGAACTGCGCTTTGATCCGGGCGGCCACCTCACGATCCTCGTGGGCTCCACCGCTGGCGGGCAGAGCCACGAGACCATCTACACCCAGATCGTCAGCGACAAACTGGGTCTTGATTCCGAGATGATCCGCGTCATCGAGGGCGATACGGACAAGTTGTCATGGGGCACCGGAACCGGCGCCGCGCGAACCGCAACCATTGGCGGCACCGTGGTCTACAAAGCCGTCGAGAAGGTGATCGCCAAGGGCAAGCGCATCGCCGCCCATGTGCTTGAGGCCAATGTGAATGATGTGACCTTCGATAATGGCCGCTTCAGCGTTTCGGGCACTGACCATGGCGTCGATTTCCCCGAAGTGGTGAAGATCGCTTTCAATCCGGCGCGCTTGCCGCCTGATATCGAGATCGGTCTTTATGAAACCGCAACCTGGTCGCCGGATACCGGCAATATCCCCAATTCCAGCCATATCTGCGAGGTGGAGATCGATCCCGAAACCGGCGTTGTGACCATTGACCGCTACACGGCGGTGCATGACGTGGGTGTGGAGCTCAATCCCATGTTGGTCGATGGCCAGGTGCTCGGCGGCATCGCCCAGGCGGCCGGACAGGCCATGATGGAACAGATCGTTTATGATCCCGGCGACGGTCAGATGCTATCGGGCTCTTTCATGGATTACGCCATGCCTCATGCGGAGGTTTTTCCGCGCATCGAGATTGATCGCAACCCCATTCCCACGAAGACCAACCCGCTTGGTGTCAAGGGAGCGGGCGAATGCGGAACCGTGGGGGCCCTGCCGGCTGTGATGAATGCCATCAACGACGCCCTTGCGCCGCTGGGGATCCGCAACATCATGATGCCCGCGACCCCCTCGAAGATTTGGGAGGCGATCCAGAAGGCCCGCGCGCTTCAGTAACACGACGAAGCGGAGAGGGCTGGACAGCTGCGTCTTCGCCTCCGCAGCCGATTGCGTGTCATCAAGCCGCAGGAAGCGGCTCGATCGGGACCGTCCATGCGTCGTAGCCATAGAGCCAGTTTGGATCTGTGGCGTTTCGCATCCATGTGTTGGCGCTGGATCCCGCCTGTACTGCGGAGGTGCGCGGTTTGCGGTTAGCCTCATAAGTCTGCAAGGCGGTTTCTATGGTGGAGACTGTCGCATCCTCAAGGCACCGTGCCAAAACCACGGCGTCCTCAAGCGCCATGGCTGCGCCAGAGGCCATGTAAGGGGTCATGGGATGGCAGGAGTCCCCCAGTAGCGTGATCCGTCCACGCGTCCATAGCGGCAAGGGATCACGCTCGAAAATCCCCCATTTGTGCACCTCGGGCGCAGCAGCCAGTACGGCGCGGACGTCTGGATGAAAATGCTTGAAGGCCTCTTGCAGTTCGTTCAGATCCCCTTTGATCGACCAGCTTTCCCGGGTGATCCAGTCAGCCTTCTCGGGCGTGCTGGTGACAAAATAGACCTCATCCCGCTTGGCGGTCGTATGGTAGATGACGATATGCCTGTCGGGTCCCCACCATTTGGTTCTGGACATGCCGATATCGACGCCCTGAAGGCGGGAGGTCGGAAATGTCGTGCGATAGGCGATGCTGCCTGTGAACCGGGGGGTTTCCTGCCCGGCGACATAGTCGCGGATCAGCGAATGCACACCATCCGCGCCAATTACGACATCCGCCTGAACGCGCTCGCCGTCTTCGAAAGTGAGGGTGACCTGCGAGCCGTCTTGATCGATGCTTTGGAGTTTACGGCCGAGATGAATGCGTTCTGCGGGCACGAGATCCGCCAAAGCTGCATGCAGATCCCCGCGATGCATCGCGAGGAAGGGGGCGCCATAGCGATCCTCGGCGTCTTTGCCGAGTGGATATTCATTGGTCGTCGCACCCGTAAGCGCGTCCCGATTGAGTGAGCTGGTGGGTGTGAAGGCAATCTCGCGCAACCGCCCCTCGATGCCTAACCCACGATGCACCTTCATGACGTTAGGGCTTTGCTGGATGCCTGCGCCGACCCGGGCGAAGCGGGTCGCCTGTTCGTAGACGATCACATTGAAGCCACGCTTCAGCAGCAGGGAGGCTGCCGCCAGCCCGCCGATGCCCGCGCCGACGATGGCGATGGAAAGACCATTTTTTGTCATGTTCATCATTCTCACTGCAACTTGATCTTGGCGACGCTGATCAGCTTGCGCCACATTTCGATATCCTTGGGAATGCGCGTCTGCATCTCCTCGGGCGTGCTGGGGGTGACTTCAGCGCCATTAGCACGCTGGCGCGTCGCCGGACTGTCGAGCACCTTCAGAATTTCGCTGGAGAGCAGGTCGATGATCGGCTTCGGTGTCCCGATTGGCGCCACGAAACCAAACCAGATCGCCATCTCATAGTCCTTGACGCCCGCCTCCTGCATTGTTGGCAGTTCTGGAGCGCTTTTGGAGCGCACGGAATCGGATACAGCCAGTGCGCGCAAAGATCCCTGACGCGCATGTTCCGCGCCTTCCCCGGCGAACATGAGGTCGACATGCCCCGCGATCAGGTCCATCAAGGCCGGCCCCGTACCTTTATATGGCACATGCACGATGTCGACGCCCGCGAGCGCCTTGAACATCTCGCCCGCCAGATGATTGGAGGTGGCGTCGCCGCCCGAGGCGAAATTGAGTTTCCCGGGCTCCCGTTTCGCCAGTTCTATCAATTGCTGAACCGTCCCCGCCTTAACATTCGGGTTCACCACCAGGTAAAGCGGCGTCGAAAATGCAATGCCGATGGGGGCGAAGTCGCGAACCGGATCGTAGGGAAGCGTCCTGGTGACGCTGACGTTGATTCCCATGCTGGTCGAACTGGCGAAGAGGAGCGTGTAGCCATCGGGCTTGGCTCGGGCCGCTGCCTGCACACCGATCGCCTGGCTGGCCCCCGGCATGTTCTCCACGATCACCCGCGTCCCAAGCCGCTCGCTGAGCTCGGCCGCCACAATACGCGGCAGCGTGTCGCCCAGCCCGCCTGCCGTGTAGGGTGAAATGATCCGGATGGGACGGTCCGGATAGGTCTGGGCGGTCGCCAAGCCCGGACCCATGAGCGCTATGGTGCCCAGGGCTGCCAGCAGCACCAGCGCCTTGGGCCATGTGATCCAGCTTTTGGGCGGGTTTCCAGCCATTTTGTCCTCCCATGATCCATGCGATCCCATGAGCTCGCGCCCCGAGCGGCGCAGCAGCTCTCATTTGGCGATGTGGCCTTACCTGTGAATAATTTGGTGCCCATATGCAAGCCGGTGGAGGCGTTCTGTCCCGCCTGGCAGTTCCGTCGGGCGGGATGCGAGCCCCGACTTGAGAAAGTTGACGAGACCTGATCTGTCTCAGACAGGCGAAGCACAAGCAAACAAGGGGAGGGGATGACAATGGGCGAGGCGTCAGCAATCCGGTGTCTTTCGACCAGAGTTCAATCGTCAGCGGTCTTTTCAGGACAACAAAAATTAACATCACCGGTTGATCGGGTGAAAGAGATTGCGCCCATATTGGCTGAAGAAGCAGAGGCGGGTGAAGCGGAAGGCGCTCTGACGCAAAAGACAATCGAAGCCCTAAGAAGCGCGCGGATTTTCCACCTCTGGCTTCCGCGATGCTTCGGGGGAGATGAAACCTTCCCGATAGACGCGCTGGAGGCGCTGGAGCTGATCTGCCATGCTGATGCCTCGACGGGTTGGGTGGCTATGGCGAGCCAGCTTTGCAGCGCTACAGCAGCCGCCTACTTGTCGCCTTCAGCCGCCAGAGAGATTTTCTCTGGCCGTGCAGCTATCATTGGCGGACAGGGAGCCCCCAATGGTCAGGCGGTTCCCAATGGTGACGGATATGATCTGAGTGGGCATTGGACCTATGGCAGCGGCGTGCGGCATGCAGATTATCTGCACACTGGCGGACTTGTATATCATGACGGGAAGCCAACAATAAATCCCGAAACCTCAGCTCCGGATTCCATGATCTTTATAGTTCCAATTCGTGACGCGACGTTACTTGCGAATTGGGATACGCTGGGGTTGAGAGCTACCGGAAGTGTCGATTACACCATAACAAAAACCTTCGTTCATAGGGATTACACACATAAATTGACGGCAAATGTTCCCAATCAAGGTGGTGATCTTTATCGTTTGTCAGTTCCTGGATTAAGTGCGATTGGACATACAGCCTTCGCTCTTGGGGTGGGCCGCCGAATTCTGGAGGAACTTTCGGCAGTAAACAAGGCAGATAAACCGCCAACTTATATGGCTGGACCATCAATGGAGAATTTTTTGCTTCATTATGGCGATGCTGAGGCGAAGCTTCGTTCTGTCCGTGCGCTGGCGTTTGACGTTTGGCACGACATTCAGAAAAGTCTTGAGAAAGGAGATGATCTATCAATTAGACAGGGAACGCTTATGCGCCTTGTTGTAAATCATGCAACGAGCACCTCGGCTGAAATAGCGCAATTTGCATTCAGATTTGCAGGCGGTCGGGCAACGCGCAACGGGGCGCTGCAACGTTGTTTTAGAGACATGCAAACTGGCGCTCAGCATGGCACTGCTTCTCCTCCCGTTCTTGCGGAATGCTCGCGAGAGTTGCTGAATTTGGCCCAAGGGAAAAAATGGGGTTTTCGGAATCTCGTTTAGGTCGAACTTGGCAAACCACAAATTTACCTCTTGCAACGTTCAAAAACCGAAGCGTCTCCGGAGACTGAGGCGCCGGTGGTATTTTCGGCGATATATTGCACCTACTTTGACGTGGTGAGACGGATCGATAGGCCTTTGAACGCTCAGTCGTTGCAAACATAACGCAGACACTGGTAGCAGCGGTCGAGAAGTTGAAAATGAAAAGTCGAAGGAGGAAAGCATGCGTTGCTGCGTCCTGGCAATCATAGCCTGGGTCTGGATCTATGCCGCCGCACCCGTGAGCGCAGATCCCGTGGCTGATTTCTATGCGGGCAAAACTGTGACGATTGTGGTCGGTTCTGAACCTGGGGGCACATACGATCTCTATGGCCGCACTCTGGCGCGTCATCTGGGTAAATACTTGCCCGGAAGGCCGACGGTCATTGTACAAAATCTCACGGGGGCCGGAGGTTATCTTGCTGCGCGTCGTGTGGTCAGCCTCGCGGCGCAGGATGGTTTGACGATTGGCGCGCTCGGGGCGGCGTTGCCTTACCAACAGCTCTACGATCCAGCTTCGCCGCCACTGGATATCGCCCGCATCAACTGGATTGGCTCAACGACCGCCTATCATATGTTCATGCTTGTGCGAGGCGATTCGCCAGTACGAACCATCGCGGATATGCGCATTCACGAAACAGTGCAAGCGACGATCGCGCCCGGTCAATCGAATTCGTTAATCGTCGCCGCTGTGCGTGAAGCTTTGGGCGCCCGGATCAAGGGTATACATGGACACAAAAGCATGAACGACGCGATGTTCGCCTTGCAACGGGGCGAGATCAACGGTTACCCTTCCGCCCCGGAGGAAGCCCTGCGTCGTCTCTATGGCAAGCAACTTGCTGATGGGGATATACGTCTCGTTTTGCAATTTGGCCCGGAGCCGCTGAAGGCTTATCCAGAAGTGCCTTGGGCGCCGGCCTTGACCGCCAACGAGGCGGATCGCGATCTGATCGACCTCGCTACCGGGTTCCTGAAGACAGGCTATGTATACATGACCGGGCCAGATGTGCCTAAGGATCGCGTGGTGGCGATGCAAAAAGCGTTCATGGACGCGCTTGGCGATCCCGATTTGTTGGCAGAGGCGAAGCAGCAAACGCTCAACATCGCTCCCATCGATGGCGGTTCGGTAGCGCAAATGTTGACTAACGTTTATGCTATGCCCCCTTCGGTAATCGCCCGCATGCGCAAGATTTTCGCGGCGCAGTAATCACGTCGCGAAGGCTGAGGGGGTCCTGAGCGACGGCTTCGCTAATGGTCCACGCGCTCTCGATGAGCGCCTAAATCCGGGCATGCAACTGCCCCGCGGACGATGTCGATGATATATGTGGGATCGTTTGGCGAATGATCGCTGCGCCAGGCCACATGACCATCTGGGCGCACAAGACAATGCTTTTGTTCGTAGGTCGCCGCAGTGACGCCATCATCAATTGAGTTGTGTGTCAGGGGGAGGCCTCGGCCGCGCGCCGCATCTATAAGGCTCGCAAAGTTATCAGGCCTGTCGCCAAAAGACAGCAGCACAAACCCGCGTCCAAAAAGATCAAGTGTGGATCGGCCGTCCTTCATCCACGCATGTGGCGCGCGATGCCCCGGACGCGTTGTCGGCTTATAGCTTGCTGCGTTAAAGGTGGGCGGTTGCGTTCCGTCCGGAATAATAATTGGCGAGCCATCGTAATGATATCCGAGGTGAACGCCAATCGGAGCGAAATGCTTAATCTTCGGGGATAGCGCAGCGGCTATCGAGGCTCGCGTTCGCTCGCCGCTCTCGCCGTCATGCTCAATGTCCTGAACAGCCAGGAAGATATCGCCGCTACGGGAATAATTGTCAGCGGCTTCAAGTGTATTTTGTATGCCAATTGACCGACGCTCCCTGTCATAAGACGCCATCAACCCCGGCCCTCCCCACCCGGCGAGGGTAGCCTCAATTTTCCAGGCGAGGTCGGCGGCGTCGCCAATGCCTGTGTTCATGCCAAAGCCACCGGTTGGAACGAAAAGGTGACAAGCGTCGCCCGCGAGGAAGGTCCGTCTAGCGCCATAAGAGCCAGCCACGAGTTGACGTGGGGTCCAGTCGAGGGCTGAAATCAACTCTACATGTAAATCTTCACCGATAGCTGCCTTGATGAGCGCGACAGGATCGTCAATGTAAGGCTTTTCTCCTGGCGAAAAGTAACGATTGAACACCCATTCATCGCCGCCATCGATCGTATAGATTGTTCCCCCGCAGCCCGGCGCCAATGTCCAATACATGACGCCAGCCTTGGCGCCGAGACGCGCACGAAGCCCGGGCGCTCTGAAATAAAGGCCAAGGGCTGCCCCAAGGGCGCCGCGACCCGTGAGCGTTACGCCAAGGCCCTCGCGCACCGGGCTGTTGGCGCCGTCGCAGCCAACAAGAAAGTCTGCAACGATTTTTTCCTGGCGCCCTGTGGTGTCCTGCACCAGCAACGCCTCAACGCACTCGTCCAATTCGGTATAGGATTGAAGTCGCCAGCCGCGACGAAATTCGACGCCCGCCTGGGCGGTCACATGAGCGTCCAATACTCGTTCAAGTGGTGCTTGTGCGGTCCACGTCTTGTAAAAGGGAGAAGCCGTGGTCTCAGGAATTTCACTCGCGAGTTCGTCGCGACGGATGACGAGATCATCTATTGATGGAATGGGAAACCGATGAATTTCTCGTCCCAGCATTCGCGTGACATAAACCACATCGAGCCTTTGCTCGCGTGGCACCCCAGCTTCAATAACTTTTTGGTCAAGCCCAAGGCGACGAAAATGTTCCATGCTGCGCACCCCGATCGAGATTGCGCGGGGGTGCGGATTGATGGAGGTTCGGGGCTCGACCAGAAGACAGTTGACGCCACGCCAGGCCAGATCGGTCGCAAGAGTCAGCCCGACAGGGCCTGCGCCAACAACAAGAACGGGTACATGAAGGGTAGGGCGCATGATGGTTACAATGTTGAGACCGAGAAAGTTTTAGCATGTCCTTGGATAGGGCGCCACAAAGCTCGGGCGGAAATGAGCGTGAACGGAATGATTATCATTTTGGCTCATGGGTCTGTCTACAGGCAAATAGAAGTTTCGAATTGAGAAAATTTTATGGCCTGTATCAACTTCGCGAATTGGCGTTGTCAGCGATGCGCACAAACATGATCAAGTGTAAATTGCTCGGACTACTTTCGTCGCAGAATGCGTCGCTGCATTGCGCAAGTGATGGGCTGTGAAGGGCGCTGTCTGGTGGTTCGAAGGTGCAGAAGGGCAGCAAAGGTATGGAAGTGGTTGCCTCGAACGAATCTTTACTTTTTCTGCCTCACGTTTATCGAGCTCAGGCTGAGAATTTGGTTCATTGCGTTATGAAATCTGCTGATAGTTACTAAAGAGGCTGGCTCGTGGTAATCGAAAAACTTGTTCTGGGACGATCTTAATAATGAATAAATATCAATATCTTCAATTATATAGATTATATTGGCTTCGTTTTGAAAATTTTTATTTGAACTAAAGAACGCATCTTGACGGCTGAGGTCAGAGGGCCAGATGCTCTGCGTGGCTGGGCGACAGGCGAATAAGTAATGTCTTCCTCACTTAAAGGGCTGGCGCGAAGCGCATCCAGTTTTTCGATAGCGGCAAGGCGACGCCGCAACGCCATCCATTCATACCGATTAAGCTTGATGAGTTCTTTGTCTGGATCTTTGCTTCTTCCGGCCTGCTTGAAAATGAAGTTTAGGAGGCGTTTATGCAATCTGTGATCAGCCTTTTGGGGAACACCAAAATCTACGGGCTCACCCGTAGTCATATAATCCATGAACTCCCTTATGATCGGATCATTCAAGAGTTCAGAGCCTGGTTCGGGCATAGAACGTCCTTTGGCTTTGAGCGTCTGCAAGATGAGCCTGTACTGGCGGGCTGTGTTTAAATCGAATTGTGCATCTGCTAATTCGCGGGCAGCTTCTATCACCTGCGAGCGTTCGTCACCTTCGCACAGCAACTTGAGGAAGCGATCCATATCTGGATGAGATGAGAAGCCTTGGGGCTTTGCGGATAGCCCATGCAAGAAGGAGTTCCTTGCTGAGCGCTGTTTCCCGATGGTGCTTTTAGGACCGGTGCTTCTCTTGGCATTTAATCTGTTAGCCCGAACCCGAGGCGACGCCCTCCTGCGGCCCATGTCTTACGCCCCCTTGGGATCAGACGGAGATCCTTCGATCTGGACTTCCGCGAACTCACCTTCGACCTCCTTGATGACTGAAATTAACTGGCGTCCCAGTGCCGCTCGCCGACGGTCGATCTCCCGAAGGGCGAAAGTTCTGCGACCTTCAATCTGCATCATATATTGATCTAGCAGGAGGAGTGGCTCGCGCTCTATTGAGTAGGCGTGTGCGTTTATGTCCTGAAGGGTGACGCCGTATTTCGCAAGCTCCTTCATTCCATCTGTGAAACTGGTCTTGATGGCGGCATTGATCGACCATTTTGCATCGGCATCCAACCCTGGCCAATTATTTGCCGATGCGAGCTGATGGACGGCGCGCACCTGCCCCCTATGTAGGAGGGCGACTTTAATCCTGCGGTAGCGCATCAGTTCCCAGGTCAGATCAACAATATCGCGGACGTAAATGCGCTCTATCGCGTCCTTTGGTGTGACCTGCCGCCGGACTTCCTCCAGCAAGCCGCTATAGCCATCCTGATCTTCGCCCTCTAAAACGGGGGCGGGGCCCAGGAAGTCATCAATAGAACGCAAGATTGGTGCATTCTCAGGGCGCATTGCCGCTGGCGACCCCCTTGGCGGACGACCACGACGGCGGGGAGTTGGGGATGCGGTCATGGAGCTTGGCTCCCAATATAAGAGGACAATCTTTTTATACCATAGGCCCGCCATTTAGGCCGTGGACATGCTTAGTAGATTGAAAATAAACAATAATTAGGTAAACCCGAGTTGGGGATAAGTTGCGGTTCGAAGCATAAATTATTATTATATTACAGCTGCTTAGGCGCCAAGATGCCCCTCGGGAGGGTCACTTTTTGCCGAGCCGTATCCCCGGTCGATCTTCAGGACTGCCAACGAACTCGATTCCGGCTGCTTCAAGGGCCGATTTCACCTCCATCATCGTAGAAAGACGTCCTGGCGGAACACCATCGACCTCTTCGAAACGGGAGATGGTCTTCGCAGCAACGCCAGCTTGCCCCGCCAGAACGACAACGGACCATCCTAATGCAGCTCGGGCTGCTCTGATTTGAGCCCCTGTTAGCATTGACAAACCCTTATATGTCCATTAAATGGACATATAAGTCCTAAAATCGGACTATTGGAGGTGTTAATGTCTGACAACCTTACCCCCGAACGTACCCGCTTCACCGAACTCCGCCGCCGTTTGGTTGAACTTCATCCGGAGTTGGATGACCAGACCCTAAACGACACGCTGGAAGGAGCAACCAATTTTAAGGAAGCGCTGTCTGTTCTCATTCGATCCGCCCTTGACGATGAGTGTCTAGCATCAGCGCTCAGGGATCGCATCAGTGACATGAGGGCACGCTTAGCCAGAATTGAAGGAGGGGCGGCAAGCAAAAGGCTGGTCGTGGTGGAAAACATGGAGGCGGCGGACCTCCGAAAGTTCATCCAACCCGACTTCACCGCATCGATCCGCCTCGGGCCGCCATCAGTCGTTATCGAAAATGATGACGCGCTGCCCATCGACTATCTTGTCCCTCAGGCACCCAAACCAGACAAACGTGGGATCCTAGAGGCAATGACCCGCGGGGCGGTGGTGCCGGGGGCAAATCTGGCACAGCCCAAGTTAATCCTCACAATTCGGAGCCTTTGAAATGACCTTTACGACGAGCCAATTGCGCCAGTTGCGCGCCCCGATACGACCTGAGGTTGTGAAGCAGCGAGAGATCGAGGGCAAAGTTCTCCATTATCTGGAGGGCTGGCACATAATCTCGGAGGCAAACCGGATTTTCGGCTATGATGGGTGGGACCGAGAGACGCTCCAAAGCCAATGCGTTTGGCAAAAGCAGATAGATTATCGCTACGCTGCGGCCTACCTCACACGCGTAAAGATAACGGTGCGGGCGGGAGACCTAGTCATCCAACGCGAGGGCCTTGGCTCTGGTGAAGCTCTAGCCGGAACTGCAGGGCAGGCCCATGAGCGAGCCAGCAAGGCTGCCGAGACCGACGCGACCAAGCGGGCGCTATCAACATTCGGCAATTCTTGTGGTCTCTCGCTTTACAGAGACAAGAGCGAAGCGCCGCAACCCAAGAAGGCCCAAGGCGCAGCCGCCAAAACATACGCTTCCATAAAAGGTGTGCCCCCCCAGGAAGCCGAGATCGCAGAGCCGATGGCTGAAGATAAGGTTCAACCTACTGGCCCTCTCGACTCCAGCATGATCGAGACCTCTATCCCAATCTGGGTGCCTGCACCAGCGAGTGTGAATAGTCTTGACGATGTGGAGATGAAGTCAGCACCCACCTCTTCTGACACTTTTCGGGGGAGAATTGAGAAATCAATCCTGCCAATAGGTGAGCCCAAACGGATCCGTAATCGCGACCATCTTCGGTTTGTCGCCTCGCAGCCATGCTCAGTCTGTGGGCGATCGCCATCTCAAGCCCATCATCTCCGTTTCGCGCAACCCCGAGCCATGGGACGAAAGGTCTCTGATGAGTTCACCGTCCCTCTCTGCGCCACGCATCATCATGAACTACATATACGTGGCAATGAGCAAGAGTGGTGGAAGGAAAAGCAAATCGAGCCGCTTTCAATTGCTCATCAATTATGGCGTTTCCATTTGGATGGAGAGGAAACCAACTCAGTAAATGCTACGGACTATTGAGCTGGCTCCCAGCAGAATTTCCCAAGGCCGGATATCAATATTGACAATTACAATACGTTCAGTAACGATTTAAACGTAAAGTGAGAAAAAACGCTTAATAAATTTATGAAAAAATATTTGATTTGATCCTATCATCTGCCGTGCGGATTTCTTCCTAAAATATAATATTTTTTCAAAAAATGAAACTTATAGCTCATAAATAATTTATTTGTAAATCTAAAAAGTTATATTTAAGATAATTAGTATAGAGGCCGTCACTATCTGTCTCGTGGGGATTCGTTTGGAGCCGGTGTAATTAGATGGCTACGTACACTAGCACTTCAGGCCCAGACAACTTTGTAGGGACCACTGCTGCCGATTCGTTTATCGGTTTTGTGGGAGCTGATACGATAGATGGCGGAGCGGGCGTCGATACGCTAGTTCTGACCGCGACGTCATCGGACCTCAACACTGCGTCCGACGTACAGGTGGTCAACGTAGAGGCCATCTCAGCCTCTGGCGCGACAGCTGCGGTGAGCATCACGCTTACCAATCAGACAGAGAGCTTCTCGATCACCGGCGGTAGCGCCGCCGATACGCTGACAGGCGGAGCTGGTAACGATAGCTTCATGGGCTTTGTCGGCGCGGACACAGTGACGGGCGGCGCGGGTGTTGACACAATCGTTCTTACGGCAACGTCAACGAACCTCAATACGGCTAGCGATGCGCAGTTGGCTTCGGTTGAGGCTGTCTCGGCCTCTGGCGCGACAGCTGCGGTTAGCATCACGCTGACGGCTCAGACTGAGGGCTTCTCGATTACTGGTGGCAGCGCTGCAGATACGCTGACGGGCGGTTCTGGTAACGACAGCTTCATGGGCTTTGTTGGCGCGGACACGGTGACGGGCGGTGGTGGCGTTGACACCATCGTTCTGACGGCGACGTCAACGAACCTTAACACGGCGAGCAATGCGCAGGTTGCGACTGTTGAGGCGGTTTCGGCCTCTGGCGCGACAGCTGCGGTTAGCATTACGCTGACGGGCCAGACTGAGGGCTTCTCGATTACTGGCGGCAGCGCCGCCGATACAATAGCGGGCGGGTCTGGTGCTGATTCCATCAGCGCGGGCGCCGGGGATGACGTTATCAACGGGTTTGTTGGCGCGGACACCGTTGATGGCGGGGTTGGTGTTGACAGCATTGT
>CANGTC010000014.1 GCA_947456505.1 Beijerinckiaceae bacterium | reverse complement strand
TGATGCATGGCTTCGCCAGCGCCACGGACACAAGACGCCAAATCAAATCCGCGCCGAACAGCGCGGACTTGCAGCCAATGTCGCTACGGGATTAAAAATGGCGGCCTAACTGGCGCTAAGCGATGTCTCATAACCAGGCCGCAGTACAGTGGACGTTTCGGGAATTGCGCTTGCGCCGGGCCTCTTCGCTTCGGTTCAGCGCAATATCAATTTGCGGCTCGTCGGCGACAAGCAGAGCCTGCGTCCCGGCTTTTCCTCTACGCGGTTGATTGCGCGCGCTGATCTCTTTGGCGTGGATGAGGCGGCGACTATGCGCAACCTGCGGGGTCGAAAGATCGCCGGGCCTGGTCGAACCTCCATCGGCTATTATCTGGTTGCGGCGTTGTTCCGCAAACACGGCATGGGTCTTGGCGATATGGAATATGTCGAATTGCCGCTACCTGATATGGCGGCGGCTGTGGCGTCAGGCGCGGTGGATGGCGCGCTGCTTATTGATCCCTTCCTCTCGCGCGCGGTGCAAGGCGGCCTTGGCAGGGTGGTCTCCGACCTGGTTGAGTTTGTGCCGCCTGGGGGCAGCATCGCGCCCCTGATCTACAGTGAGAAATTTGCCGCCGAGCGGGATGTGGCCGTGCGTTTCATGACGGCCTATGTGCGCGGTGTTCGTATCTATAACGACGCCATGGGCAAAGGCGTTGATCGTGATAAGGTGATCGAGATCGTCGCTAAGGGCGCCAATGTGCCGGTCCCCGTTGTCGCGAACGGCTTTCCAACCGGCCTTGATCCCGACCAGAAGCTGGACAAAGATTTTATCGGCAAGGTCCAGGCGTTCTTTGTCGAGCAAAAACTGGTCGAAAAAGCGGCGGACATCGACCGCATGGTCGACACCTCTTTCGCCGACGCCGCCCGTAAGCAGCTCGGCGTTTACAAATGAGGCGCCCATCAGGATATTAAACGCTCGCTCTCGCCCGTAGTTGCCAGGGAATGCGGGCGTAACCCTACTTCGAGGCTGGAAAGGCCAGCACATCGTCGATGTCACACGTCACATGAGACATGAAAGTGGATCTGGCTTGGATTACAGTTGGACGGTATCCAGTTTATAAGGCTCTTATCGTTCAGGAGCGCTTCGCAAGACTTTGAAATGCGTGTCCCAGAAGTCCAGATTAGCGCGATTGGGAATGGGTCCAGCAGAGGCCCGTTCACCGAACAGCATGACATCTTCGTCGTTGTGTCTGAAATTTGGCCAATGGGGTAAGCCATCGCCGTTGGGGTCGCCAGTGGCGGCGAAATTCACCCAATAGGAAGACATATGATTGGCGATGGACTGATCATCGGCGCTCCAGTCCCAATTGCGTGTTGTCAGGGTGTCAAATACGAAGGGGATTTCGGCGGTGTGGAAAGCGCCAAGATTTCCATTCGTATTTTCGATGTAGCTGGCGCCTTCCGGGAATGGCTGCAGGCGTGAAAAGAAATAGCCATATGCGGATGCGCCAGAGGTTCTGGCGTGAAGGCGTAGTTGGGTCCAGTTTTGCCAGTTGAAACCGCGCTCGCCCATCGCGTGACGCGCCGCTTCCTCCGGATCTGAGGCCTCGCGCAGGCGATAAGCCTCGAAATAGGCGTTGGTCAGATCATCCCCAAATCGCGCGCGCCATTCGGCTTCGTGGGCGGCCAGACTGGAAATCGGGGGCTGCGTCGAGCCTTCATGAGCGTTGGCGCCTGTGATGATCGGGATCCTGTTTTGTCGACCGCTTGCGTAGATGTCATGCACATTGGTCGGGATGGCGTGGCCGTCGATGATCACCCATCCGGAGAGGCGTAGGTTCGCCATCTCCGCCGCGAGGACTGCGCCGCCGGACCCCGCAGTTGGCGATTGAACGATTTCGGCGGCCATGGCGCGCAAATCCTCAATGCCTCGCGCATTGCGCCTGCGCGCGAATTCCAGCCCCGCCGCTCGGGCTTGGTCTATCGTCTGCATCGAGCCGCCCCCAGGGGCCCCGGGCGTGGACATTGAGCCCCCGCTCTGGCAGATGGCGCGGTGAATGAGACCCTTTGTCAGAGGCGATGCGACCAGGCAGCAGACGCTGCTTGAGCCGACCGATTGGCCGAAAACAGTGACCCGGTTGGGATCGCCGCCAAAGGCGTTGATGTGATCTCTGACCCATTCGAGGGCAGCGATCTGATCCAGAAAGCCATAATTTCCGGAAACGCCAGTTGGCGATTCCCGGTCGAGTTCGGGTTGGGCCAGGAAGCCAAGGGGTCCAAGTCGATAATTGATGGTTACGACGACCACGCCGCGCCGCGCCAGATTGGCGCCGTCGAACTGGGGTAGCGTCCCAGATCCATAATAAAAGCCGCCGCCGTGAATCCAAAGCATGACTGGGCGACGCTCGTCCGCCTCAGTCGCCGCGCTCCAGACGTTCAGGTGAAGGCAATCCTCGCTTGTGGGCTCAGCCCCGAAATCGGAAATCGACCCTTTTGGCCGGGCAGCCTGAACGGAGGTGGGTCCATTCGCCAGAGCCGGGCGAACACCGGCCCAGGGTTGAAGCCTTTGTGGGGCGCGCCAGCGCAGCGCCCCTACGGGTGGTTGTGCGAATGGGACGCCGCGAAAGCATTTTACGACGCCATCTGCGCTCGTCGCGCCCTGCAGGTCGCCAGATGGCGTGATGGCCAATGCTTGCTTCCAGCGACCGCCAACCGACGATTGTCCGCTTGTCGACATCTGATTTCCTCCCCCGTTTCTCCTCAATTTGCATGACTATTCGGGCAATACTCAAGCCGGTCACTTGCGTCTGTGGAGCGTTCACTGCAAAATGTTAAAAAATATGCAGGGGGTGGAAAATGACCGACGCTGTCACCGAAGAATCTATTGTCGCGCGCATCGAGCGACTGCCGTTTGGTTGGTGGCAAATTCGCGCGCGTCTGATTGTCGGGACCGCCACCTTCTTCGATGGGTTCGATCTTATCGCGATCGCCACGGCGCTTCCCGTTCTGGTCCCGGTATGGGGCTTGAAGCCGGCGGACATCGGCCCGCTGATTTCAGCCGGATTCGTGGGCCAGCTTATCGGCGCGTTGCTTTTCGCATGGGTCGCCGAGCGCTTCGGGCGATTGCGGGCATTGAGTTGGAGCGTGGCGATATTCTCGCTTCTATCGCTCGTCTGCGCCTTCGCCGATTCCTATTGGACACTTCTGGTCGCGCGATTTTTGCAAGGAATTGGCATAGGTGGAGAGATTCCTGTTGCTGCGGCCTATATCAACGAGTGGTCCGGCGCGAAAAAGCGCGGTCGGTTTTTTCTTCTCTATCAGATGGTGTTCGGCGTTGGTCTGTCTCTTTCGCAATTGCTGAGCTGGTGGGTCATTCCGAACTGGGGTTGGCGCGCGATGTTCATCATCGGCGCTTTGCCGGCGCTGTTGGCCGCCGTTTTGCGCATGCTATTGCCGGAATCACCCCGTTGGCTCGTCAGCAAGGGGCGAGGTGAAGAGGCCTCGAAAATCGTCGGAGATGTCGAGGACTTCATGACCGCCCGCGGCGCAATATTGCCCCCGCCCGCGCCTGTGGCGGTCACTAAGACCGTTGCGGCGACGCGTGTGCTGGAGTTGTTTGAAGGCAGGTACTTCCGTCGCACCATGCTGGTCTGGTCATTATGGTTTTGCGTTTTCTTCATCACCTACGGCACCAACACCTGGTTGCCTGCGATTTTCACCTCCGTTTATCATCTGCCGGTGAACGAGGCTCTGTTGTTGGGCGCTGCAAATGGAATTGCGAGCCTTATGGCGGGTTTCCTTGTCGCGTTCGGCATTGACGCCATTGGTCGGCGGTATTGGTTCGCCCTTGCGTTTCTCATCGGTTCCATGCCGCTATTCGTGATCGCCTGGCTCGGCGCGCCGACAGCCTATCTTGTTTTCTATCTGACGGCCTTGAGTTATGTTTTTCTTGGCACGATGTCGACGGGCTCTCAGCTATACACGCCTGAGCTCTATCCAACACGTATGCGCGTGATCGGGACGAGTTGCGCCTCCGTCTGGGCGCGCATCGGCTCGACCATCGCGCCCGTGCTCGTAGGCTATGTATTGCCGGGTTATGGAGTGAGCGGCGTCTTCGTGATGTTCGGCGGGGTTGCCATCTTAGGGGCCATCATCACGGGTCTGTTTGGCGTGGAAACCAAGAACCGCGTGCTGGAGGAGGTGTCGCCTTAAATCGTCGTCTGAGAATTTCGGCTTGAAGCGTCTTGTTCCAGGAGCGCTTGGCGGCGCTTACTTCGGCAGCAGCATATCGATCATCAAACGCACGAGTTCAATATAGCTTTTCGCAGCAAGATACATGAACGCAGCTGCGACAACGGCGACCACGAGCCACCACCAGCTTGCGCTTAATGCGATTGCGACCGCAGCGGCGACGATGGGGCAAGCTGCAGCGGCGATCGCGAGGGGTTCGCCATGTTTGTCGAGCAAACGAAGCGTGGGGTAGGCTGGCATAGGATCCGTTCTCCAATGGCGCCAAAGCGCGTTGCGCTTCTCATCTGTTTGCTGCTATGTGTTCTCCGGCCAACAATCCCAGCACAAAGGACTTCGACAGACCGCCGACGTAGCCAGCGAGCGGCCCGCCCTCCAGGCCGGCGACCGTCGATCCCACAGCGTATAGACCTCTTATCGGATTGCCTGACGAGTCCAGAGCCTGTGCGTCGGCATTGATGACGACGCCGCCCATGGTTCCCGTGATGCCGACACTCAGGGGAACCGCGTGAAATGGAGGCGTCAAGATGGGAAGCGGCGCATGCTTTCCGACGCTGCGCGCGACCGGCGATGCGCTGAAGTCGCGGCGCGCCACACAAGCGTTATGCATGGCGATGGTGTCGGCGAGAGCCGCCGTCGGGACGCTGATCAAGCTGGATAGCGCTTCGATGCTGGCGGCGGTGGTGAGCGGCCCGCCATTATCGACCATCGAGGGATTGCATGCGACCGTTAGGGAATATTTTGGCTCGGCGTTCCATGCGTCTGCGTCGAGGATGAGGTGCGCGCTCAGGGGATCGGGGAGGCGCGCGATGGCGTTGGCCATGCAAACGCCGCCAAGCCCCTCGTCGGTGAAGCGCCTGCCGTCTGGCCCTATGAGCAAAGTCACCTCGGCGATGGCGTCGAGATGCGGGTAGGGCCATTGTTTTGGGTTGGTCATGGCCACGCGGTGGTGCACATGCCCATAAAACTCTCCTAATCCGCCAATCGCAGCGCCCGCTTGCTCGGCCATGCGAATGCCATCGCCCTTGGCGCCCGGACCAACGCGCGGAAAGAGACGGTCTGCGCGCGCGGTTATATATTTGGCGATCATCTCGGGATTGGCGGCGAAGCCCCCATCAGCGATAATCACTGCGCCAGCCTCGACCATCTTGCTGGCGCTATCATGGTCGATTTCTACGCCTGCGCAGGCTCCATTTTTCATAATCAAGTTTTTCGCGGTCGCCCCGCGCAGAAGCTTTCCCCCACGTTGTACGAGAAACTCCTCCAGTGTTCGCAGCAGCACGTCTCCGCCACGTCCCTCCCAATCCAGACCAGCCTGCAAGCGCCGTGGCGGGGCGAGGACGCGCTGTCCCGGTTGGTCCTTTTGCAAAGCGCGGTTGATAAAGCGCGCGCCATGAGCTGCAAGCCAGTTGACGGCGCGCGCGCCGTGGTCGGCCAAGGCGCGTGCGATCAATTGGTCGGCGTTGGCGCCGCCACCCCGCATAATTGAGGCGAAAAGCTCATCGGGCGGCGACATGATGCCAATGCCCATGATATTGGCGACGCCTGTGGTGAAACGAGAACTGCAGGGGTAGCGTTCAAGTGAGGATTGCTCAAGGACCAGAGCGGTGGCGCCCAGCTCTGAAGCGCGACAGGCGCTGATCAGCCCGGAAAATCCACCACCTATGGCCACGAGATCATAGCGCATCTGGGCCGCTCCCGATCATGATTGTGCTTTCAAGGAAAGTTTATCAAAAGACATCTTGCGGCGCAATTCGCCCGGACTGTGTCAGGCTTGTTGCGAAAGCGGCGTCCACGCCGGACTTGTGTCTCATAAATATATATCTCTGTTTAAGGACCCGATGCAGCGCGCATCCTCTGCCTCACATCCCGCTTGATCCTTTTGACAATTCGGGCTCTCGATAGCGGGGGGATAAGCCGCTTGCTTAAGGGGGCTTCGAGCGAGAAATTTAAGAGCCATCCATAGGCGAATGAGTTTTGGTTAAGGAATCGCAGGGTTCAAATATCATATTGCTTTGCGTGACGTGTAGGACGCCGACCTCATCCATTTGTTTATGGTTAATGCTGGAGGGTGTTTTCCAATTAACCAGCAAACTCTCAATTCTGTGTCCCAAAAAGGCTTGGGACCTCAGCCCAAGCATAGTGTCCCGAATAGAAATCGCCTATTCAGACATTTTTCAGAATTTTCGAAAAACATCATAAAGCCAGCCAGTGAATGCCAAAAAGCCGCGATTATCGCCATGGTGTCTTAAATTAATTCGTAAAATCAACACGGTATGCTTCGAACACGGCTCTTTGGCGAAATGATCATGAGTTATATCATCAACTTCGCGTAGCGACCGCTTTTGGTTAATTCAGCTTTCCATACGCCGGCTCAAGCTCGGAATTAACCTTGATTTTAACCCTTTGTTAAGTCTTCGAGGGTTCGGCCGTTTCTTTCATTCAGGTGGCAGTTCGCTGGAAGGGGCGGGCACAGCCCCGACCGGAGTGTCAATTAGATTTTGTGTGAGGAGTAGGAACATGACAGTCATCAATTCGAACATCGGGTCGCTATATGCTCAGCAGGCCCTGACGCAGAATGCTCGCGGCCTCTCGACCGTGATGCAGCAGTTATCGACCGGTAAGCGTATCAATAATGCGGTTGATGACGTGGCTGGCATGGCCATTAGCACGCGTTTGACGTCGCAGATTCGTGGTCTGAACCAGGCCGTTCGCAATGCTAACGACGGCATCTCTCTGATCCAGACCGCTGAGGGTGCGACTGAACAAGTTACAAACATGCTGCAGCGCATGCGTGAGCTTGCCGTTCAAGCTTCCAATGACACTAACAATAACAGCGACCGCTCCTATCTGAACCTCGAGTTTCAAGCCCTGACCTCCCAGATCGGCAACATTGCGACCAATACTCAGTGGAACGGGGCGAACGTGCTGGACGGAACGGGCGGTGCGTCTGGTGTGTTCCAATTCCAGGTCGGCGCGAATGCGAAGCAGACGATCTCGATCACCTTCTCCAACATGAATACCGCCTCAAGTGGCGTCCTCTCCAACATCGACGGCCAGTCCATCGTCAGCACCTCGACTTCCGGTTCGGCCCTGAGCGCCATCATCACCGCACTCGACACGGTCAGCAAGGAGCGCTCCAACATGGGCGCCGTGATCAGCCGCTTGCAATTTACCGGCGATAATCTGTCGAATGTTTCGACAAAGGCTCAGGAATCCCTCAGTCGCATACAGGACACGGATTACTCCCAGGCGACGACTGAGCTCGCCAAGCGGAACATCATCCAGCAGGCTGCTCAGGCCATGCTGGCGCAGGCCAATCAGGCCCCGCAGTTGGTGCTTCAGCTTCTCAGGTAATGGCGATAGCCTCATTTACATGAAGGAGGGCGGCATTGATATGTCGCCCTCTTTTCTAATTATTGTGCTGCGCATTTTATAGCAGAATTTGGTGTTACCTCATTGCCGCCATAAAGGCCCGTATTGCCATCAGGCGGTCCCTAAGGTAGCCTGAAACAACAATAGAGATTGCGCCGGGAGGACGACGTGATGAAGCTGAGTGCGCTTTGGGGCCGAAATTTAAGCGCCTTCGCGTTGCCCAAATTCAGCGTGCGTTGGGGGATGATTGCGAAAACCTCATTGGCCTTATCGCTTCATGGTATGTTCATAGGCTTTCTTTCCATCAATCAGTGCCTGGCGGAGCCTCTTCAGGAACTGTATGAACGCGCGAAGCTCGAGAAGGGGCTGAACCTCTATGGTGCGGGGCCCGCTCAAAACTATGAAGCACTTGCGCGCGCTTTTGAGGCGCAATTCCCTGAGATCAAGGTTACGATAACAGGTGGATACAGCAATGAGCTGAACGCCAAAATCGAGGCGCAGGCGAAGGCTCGTAATTTCGAAGCGGACATCGGTGTCTTTCAAACGGTCCAGGATTTCGTAAAATGGAAGAATGACGGGATACTGTCGTTTTTCAAGCCCGATGGGTTTGAGATGATTGATCCTAATTTCAAAGATCCGGATGGGGCTTTTGTTGCGCTTTATGTCAGCACCATCTCCTACGCCTATAACAAGAAGGAGATTTCAATTTTGGACGCGCCGAAATCCGCGCGCGACTTTCTCAAACCCCAGTTCAAGGGGAAGCTCATCACTGCCTATCCCCATGATGATGATGCGACGCTTTATGTTTTTTATAACATCATCCAGAAATTTGGTTGGGATTATATCAGAGACTATATGGCTCAACAGCCTCAGTTCATACAGGGGCATCTGGGGGTGGCGCGTGGGATCGCTGCTGGAACGGCTCTCGCAACATTTGACGCCACTGTGTCTACGGTCGGGGGATTGAAGCGTGCAGGGCAGAATATCGAATTCGCCTTTTCTGAAACAGAACCTACGCCTTTGTTTTTTGTGACAGCTGGGCTTTTTAAGGGTTCACCGCATCCAAATGCGGCGAAGCTTTATCTCACATGGCTTTTGGCGAAAGAACAGCAGGAGCGGTCCGGGTTCTTTTCGCCCCGCGCTGATCTGCCGCCACCGAACGGATTGAAGCCTCTCTCGCAGTATTCGACTGTTAATGGATATCGTGAGTTTGTCACCGACCATGCTCTTATTCATGACTTACGGACGAAATTCGAAGCTCTTACCGGACCAGTCACTAATGCGGGTGGTGTTCGATAAGCCGGAAGGCGAGGCCTGTTGGTGACATGTCGCTCTTTCCCGCCTTTCCCTGATCCATGTTTTCGAGTTTTCATGGCGGGGTAGCATTTTGTATCCGCTTTGTGCGATCTGCAGGGTCAGATTGACATCCACGGTAGATAGAGACTTATCGTAAGACGCCGGTTGGGCTGATCCGTCCAGGCTATGTTTACTATCGAAAGCGTCATGCCTTGTTGAAGGCCATATTGTTCTTTCTGAGCGCTGTCCCACTTTTCCTGCTTGTGAAGTCGTTGATCTTCAAGCGAAGCGCCGGCGCGAAAGCTGCGATATCCAGTTTTAATCAACAGGTAGGTTATCTGGCGACGGCGATCGCTACGATTCTCCTGTTCCTCACGATCGTCCACTTTGCATATGCCTGGTTTCATTGATGGCGGACAGACGCATCGTCATTTGGATTGTTGGTAGCCATCTACATCGTTCATTCCGCAAGGCTGGACTTGGCGATTGAGCGGCCGCCGGACTGAATGTCTTTTGCCAGAGCGCCAGAGCCCTGATCACAGATGGCGGGTTTCCTGCGAAATAGTGTCAGCGCCTTGCGGAAATTTTCAGGTTCGGTCAAGCTCCCCATTTTCGGGGCGTCAGTTGGCGCGGCAAGATTGGAAATTTGCGCAAAAGAAGCGAATATCCGACGTCAAGACCGAATCATGGGAGGAGCCTCGATGCTTGGTTTTGCAGTAGTCGCTATCGCTGCGCTTTTCTGCGCGCAAGCTGCGGCGCAGGCGCCTGCCTTTCCGACAAAACAGGTTCGCATTGTCGTGCCTTTGCCGCCTGGCGCAACTGCCGACACTGTGCCACGCCTTATCGCGGATAAAATGTCGGCGCGCTGGGGAGTGCCGGTTGTTGTCGAAAACCGTCCGGGGGCCGCCCAGAATCTCGGCGCTGAAATCGTGGCGCGCGCCGAGCCCGACGGGCACACCTTGCTCGCGACGCCGCAGGGCCCGCTCGTCATCAGTCAGAGCTTGTTCTCGAAACTGAATTTTGACCCCGGCGCCTTCACGCCGATCACCGTGATGGCGTCTTTGCCCTTCGTTCTTGTTGTGCGCTCAGAGGCGCCCATCTCCAGCCTCGCGGATCTCGTCGCTCGAGCCAAGGCCAATCCGGGGTCGTTGACCTATGCGTCGCCGGGCATAGGCAGCCCCACGCATTTGACGATGGAATGGCTGCAACAGCTCATGGGTGCGAAGCTCGTCCATGTTCCCTATCAGGGAGCTGCGCCGGCGCTTATGGATGTGCTCGCGGGTCATGTGGATGTCATGTTCGACAACGCGGGAAATGTCATCGAACTTATTCGGTCGGGGAAGGTTCGGGCTCTTGGCGTCACCAGCGGCACCCGCATGGCGGAACTCCCCGATACGCCGGCCATTGCGGAGACCTGGCCAGAATATGTCGCTACGAGCTGGTTCGCCATCGTGGCGCCGCCCAAAACGCCCCCCGCAGTCGCCGCAGAGATCTCTCGCGCGGCGATAGACGCTTTGCGTGCGCCGGATGTGACGCGCAAGGTGGAGGATCTGTCCGCCAGCGTTGTCGCGAATACGCCTGAGGAGATGGCGGCTTTCATGGCCGACGAGATCGCACAATGGCGCAAGGTCATTGACGTAGCGCGAGTGAAACTGGACTGAAATCTGGAGATTTGGGATGAAACTGCCGATCCGCCGCGTGGTCACCGGGCACGACGCCAGTGGAAAGTCGATCTTGGTAATGGATGGGCCGGGGCCTGACCGTCGCGGCAAGGGGACAGCTGGGGTCACGGCGCAGGATCTCTGGAAGACCTACGGTGCGCCAGCTGACAATAGCGGTAATGAGGAGGCGCTTGACGGTGATTTCCGTTTGCCGCCGCCCAAAGGCGGCTCGGTGTTCCGCGTTGTCGAATATCCACCGGACAGCGTTCGTCTCGCGACGCTGGCCAAGGGGCCGGACACCCACGACGATTCTTCCGGCATGTCTGCGGCGCGAGACAAGAACAACCCTCGTCACCCTGGCTTCCACAAGACGCACACCGTCGATTACGCCATCGTGCTCTCGGGCGAAATCTGGGCCATGATGGACGAGGGGGAAACCTTGCTGAAACAGGGCGACGTGCTGGTTCAGCGTGGCACCAATCACGCATGGAGCAATCGCACGAATGAGCCTGCGGTTCTCGCCTTCGTTCTGATTGACGCGGACCCGGTTTAGTCGGCGCCTGATATTTGTCGTCTTGTGAAAACCCAGAGGTCGGTACAATTTTTGGGGTGCGGGATTCTGAACAGAGACCCTGCCTGGCAAAACATTCTGAAGAGTGTGGATACAGCTTCTACCAATGACCTTGTTGTGTAACCTCGGTCATATCGGGTTATCTTCAATTGGGGCAGGGTATTGGTGAAGCGCTTCTGACGCTCGCAGCGATTGTGCGCGGGTTTCTGGTCCCGCCACAGGTGCGACTTCGGATGGCGGCCTTGGCGACTGCCGCTTGTCACTTTTTCGTTGCCGCGTATCAAGGTGCTTGCCAAATCAGCTAAATTTCGGTTCTTCTCTGCCCGCAAATCTTGGGAGGGGAGACCAATGCGATCCATCATTAGCCGGGCTTTCGCAGCCGCTTTCGCGATCTGCGCCGGGATGAGCGTCGCCCATGCGCAAGTTTCGGCGGATTTTCCCAACAGGCCTCTCAAGCTGATCACTCTGACGACGGCGGGCGGAACACTCGACATTCTGGCTCGGATGATCGCCGATGACATCGGTCGGCAATGGGGTCAGCAGATGATTGTCGAGAACCGGGTTGGCGCGGGCGGCAACATTGGTGCGGAGGCGACCGCGCGCTCGGCTCCTGACGGGTACACCATTGGCATGGTCACTGTGTCCAGCCACGGGATCAATCCGACCCTCTATGGGGACTTGATGCGCTATGACGCGGTGAAGGATTTCGCGCCCATCATTCTGGCGGCGGAGACCAAGAATGTCGTGGTGGTTCACCCCTCCATTCCGGCCAAGAATGTGCCGGAGCTCATCGCCTACGCCAAGGCCAACCCCGACAAGATCTCGTTCGGTTCCGCAGGCACGGGCACGACACAGCATCTCGCTGGCGAAATGGTCAAGATCATGACCGGCGTGAAGATGCAGCATGTGCCCTATCGGGGCGCCGCCGCCGCCGTGCCGGACCTGCTCACCGGCCAGACGCAGCTCATGTTTGTGACCATTCCGGACGTGATTTCCCATATTCAGGCCGGTTCGTTGCGGCCCATCGGCATCACCTCCAAGGAGCGGTCACGGTCGTTGCCAGATGTGGTGCCCATGGCCGAACAGGGCTGGCCGGATTTCGACGTTCGCGGCTGGTTCGGCGTGGTGGCGCCTGCGGGCACGCCCAAAGCGATCGTCGACAAGTATAATGCGACGATCAAGGCCATGCTGGCGCGTGACGACACGCAGGCCAAGCTCCTCACCATGGGCCTCGATTCTCTGTCGAGCACGCCTGAGGAGTTCGCGGCTTTCATCAAGTCGGAAGTGGCGAAATGGGCGCCCGTGGTGAAAGCCTCCGGCGCCAAGGTGGAATGAACTGGCTTTGCCCCGCCTAATCTGCGGGGCCTTTCGATGCGCCATCGCGCAGCCATTGCTCCAGCATCCACAGATGGTCGTTGCCGAAGAAGGGCTCGTCGTCGGCGATGAAGAAGGGCGCGCCGAAAACCCCTGCGGCGATGGCGTTTTCCACATCGGCCTGCAGGGCGCGCTTGACCTCGTCTGACGCCACCGCCTGCTCGAGCGCAGCGCCATCGACCCCCAGATTCTGCGCTTCTTCCATGCTCGCCTCAACGGGCGTGATGTCGAGCCCGTCAACCCAGAGCCTGCGATATATGGCCCGGGCGAAGACTTTCGCCAGTTCCGCGTCGGCCTGTTTCAGCCAGACATAGGTGCGCATGGCGTTGAGCGAATTGTGGCCCTTGAGCCCGTGGCGGCGCAGGGGCACGCCCCAGATCTTCGCCAGACGCTCCATATCGCGGATGAGATAGGGGCCCTTCAGCGGATATTCCCCCAACGGCTTCATGCCCATCACCTTCATGACGGTGACGCCCACCAGCACCGGGCGCCAGTCGACCGTGCGGCCGTGGCGCGCGGCCAGCGCGTCGATCTGCGTTGAGGCGATATAGCCGAAGGGCGAGAGCAGATCGAAGTAGAAGGCGATGGGCGACTTGTTCATTAATGTTCCGCCTTGAGTATTTCGCGCAATTTTACCTTCGCCACTTTGCCAAAGCCGATGCGCGGCACATCGTCCACGATGCGGATTTCGCGGGGGACCTTGAACTTGGCCAGAGACGCCCGGCAATGGGCCTCCAACTGCGCGCGCAGCGCCTCCCGGTCGCAGGCCTCGTTGCGGGGGATGACGAAGGCGACCACGCATTCGCCCCAGGTCTCGTCCGGGCGCCCGACCACCGCGACTTCGCGCACGCCCTCCACCTGCGCCATGCAGGCCTCGACCTCGCCGCCCGACACGCCCTCGCCGCCCACTTTGATGACATCCTTGGTGCGGTCGGCGAATTCGATCCAGCCGTTCTCAAGGAGCACCACGCGGTCGCCGGTGATGAAACGGCCCTGCGCGTCAAAGGCGCTGCGGGTTGCCTCTTCATTGCCGTCATATTCGCGGAAAATCGAAAGACCCCGCACGCCCCCAACCGTGAGATGGCCGGTCTGTCCTGGCGTCACGGTGCGTCCGTCATCGTCCTCGATGTAAATAGCGTAGCTGTGCGAGGGCCGCCCGATGGAGCGCGCCGGTTGCAAAGTCCAGGGATCGCCGACGATGCCCTGCGTCACCATTTCCGTCATGCCCCAACCGCTAACCTCGCGCACGCCAAAGTGCTTTGCGACGCTCGGCGTGTGGTTGGCGGTGGTGAACTGGCGGAAGCTGTGGGCGGGAACAGGCTGCTGCGCCAGCACGCTCGTGGTGAACTTGACCTGCGAGGTGATCGTGGCGCGATGGGGCACTGCGGCGGACCAGAAGCGACTGGCGGAAAAGCGCGGCTGCAGCACCACCGTGCCGCCCGTGAAGAAGGCCGCAAGGAAAGACCAGGAGAAGCCGACCACATGAAACAGCGGCAGAAAGACATGGTAGATGTCCTCATGCCTGATGCCCTGTTGCAGGGCCGCCATTTTGCCGCCCCAGAGCACATTGGCATGGGTCCACACGACCCCTTTGGCGCGGGAGGTGGTTCCAGTGGTGAATAGGATCAGCGCCGGCGCCGTTGGATCAGGCGCCCGCGCCGGAGCGCGCTCGCCCATCAACCGCTCGAAGGCTTCCCCATGGGCGGGGGCGTGCGCAGGGACCTCGCCCGCGTCAGTCTGTGTCACGGCGATCCATTCGAGACCCCTGCAAGAGGCGACGGCGTCCAGCAACTTCGGCTGGGTGATGGCGGCGCGCACGCCCGAGGCTTCCACCACATCGCGCACCTCGGGGGCCGCCAGCGCCGGATTGCCCAGCACCGCGATAGCGCCGATCCAACCACATGCGAAACGTGCGATCAGCGTCTGCGGGCAGTTCTCCAGATGCACCAGCACACGGTCGCCCGCCTTGACGCCCCGCGCCATCAGGCCGCCCGCGACACGGGCCACCTCATCCTCAAACCGCGCCCAAGTCCACGTTTCAGACGGCGCCTCGAAGGGCGCCCAGATGAGAAAGGGCTTGTCCGGATGGCAGGCGGCGCGCTCGCGTAGATGCGAGACGCTATCCATGCCGATGAAGGGGTGGAGAAAGGTGAGGTCGTTGATATGCGCCATTGTGCGTTTCCCGAGTGTCTTTGGACGCACTATGGCTTCGTCAGCGACAAGGGCAAGTCGAAAAACGCAGGTTCAGGATGTCCGGGAGAAACGCAAGCGCCCTATGCTGTCGTGAGGTTCAGACGCGCTGCCCCTTATGTATCAATGGCAAAAGGTTGTTCTGCCGGTTGTCTCGCAAGTCATCGCCCGCGTTAAGGGCGGAGAAACGCCGAAGGCTTTATCCAGCTCCTTAAGCCGTTCCGCCTTGCGAGCTTCTATTTCATTTCCCTCACGGGAAAGTTGTTCAAAAGTAATTTTACGCTTTTCAAAGCGCAGCCTCAAATTAAACATCTGTTCTTCGAATTCCTTGTTGATCGCATATCGATACTCATGCTTGGGATGGATGCTCCTACTCATCTCGCCATCAGCAAAGAAAATGCCTTTTGCGGGATCCCGGGCGGAAATCATGTCTGGTTCTACTGGCTGGCCAGGGCGAACATTCAGGCATCCACCGAGCGCAAGGGTCGTCATGACGACGCCAACTAACCAAAACGTCTTCATGGCGAGGCTCCAATGCCCATTACAACGCTAGGCGCGGGAAAAGAGAAAACATATAAAAAAGAACACGAACAAAACAATGAAGATCCGTAATCCCTGGGCCGGGACCACGATGTTGCTTTGAAGAGGCGTCGCTCTGTTCAAGCGAAGGGGAGGGGCGCCAAGGCTAATCATCGCACGCCACCCTGGTTATGCAGTTCAGGCGAACTCCCCCACAATTTGATGACTGATGTCATGTTTAGCCCCCAATGGCCGATCAGAAAAACTCCAATCGTCCGACTTCTGCATATTTGATGCCAGTCATGATAAGCTTCGGGGTCAGGTTCATTTCCATCGAAAACAGATGAATACGCCCCGTATTGACGCGCTCCTTTTCAGCCTCATCCGACGCGGCGTACCCCTTCTCATGCCTGCTGGCGTGTCAGGTAGGTAAGTAAGAAGAGGCATTGCGTCATTGCGCCAGAAAGGTGAAGCTTGTGTGCTTGGCTTGTTCTTGCGACTCTGCGGAAAATCATGCGGCGTGGCTGGCTTGGTGAAATAATCCGTTTCGGTTAACTTGACCGCAAAAGCTCTGAGAATTCAAAAAATCATAAACAATAACAAGAATGTGGATGAGGAGGGGGAGATGATCAATCGTAGGACTTTCGTGAACGCCTCCGTGGCCGGGGCCATTGCCGGCGCATGGCCCTTGGGAGGGGCGCAGTCACAGGAGGGCGCCTATCCCAATGGAGTGATCAAGGCGATCGCCATGTTTGCGCCAGGGTCGGGCGCTGACGTTAAAATACGCTTCTACGCCGAGAAACTCGCCAAGAAGACAGGCGCGACCGTTGTGGTGGAAAACAAAGCGGGCGCGATGGGCCTCATCGCCACTGAATTCGTGGCGCGAGCCAAGCCTGATGGCAATACGCTGTTCATCGCTCCCGGCAGTTCCATGCTGGCGGCTGCGCCGGCGTTGTTCAAGAGTTTGCGCTTCGACCCAATCAACGACTTTGAACATATCTGTACGCTTAACTACTCAGCTTTCGTGTTGTGCGTATCGGGAACCAGCCCTTTTCATACGCTGGCTGAACTGACCGCGCATCTCAAAACCAAAGGGGCCGCCGCTTCCTACGCGTCAATCGCGCCGCCAAGCGTTGCTTTCGCGGAGACTTACAAGGCGCATTACAATCTGCCGACGGTCGAGGTCAAATACAGGGATCAGGGACCGCTCATAATCGATACGATCAATGGGATCGTGGATTTCACCACCATCGACATTATTACTGTTGCGGGCCTCATCAAGGACGGACGTTTGCGCCCCTTGGCCATGGCGTCGGCCGAAAGGTTGCAATCCATTCCCGATATTCCGGGCGCGCTTGAGGCGGGGCTTCCGGGTCTAGACATCAAAAACTGGTGGTCTGTTCACGTCCCCGCGAAAACCCCAAAAGCCATTTGCGACAAGCTGGAGACCCTGTTCAGCGAAATCGCCGTCGAGGCTGATACGCTTCAGTTCCTCAGGGACAATGGCTCAGACCCCATGCCGGGCAACTCAAGGTTTCTGCGGGAGTTATTGCTCAAAGACACCGAAAATTGGAAGGAATACGCTCGCATAGCAAAGATTGAACCGGTCTGATCATAGACTGGATCAATTGGCCATGTGGCGAACGAAGCCACGGACGCAGGGCTCTTTTGGCATGCCCCTGGCCGAGCTGAACCGTTAGGCGATTCTTGGCTTGCCCCGCTTCTCGAAAACCGCGTTGACGCCTTCGATCAACAGCGATTGAAGGCTCGCTCCCTCATCAAGGGCGACAAGCTGAAGCTGCTTGAGGGCTACGGGGTCTAGGTACAGGGTGGCGGACCGCTTACCCTCGCGGGTGCTGGCGACCGGAAACTTACGCGGAAACTGCACCACCGAGATGTTGCTCGCGGGCTGGCAGACGGAAAGACCCTCGGCGCTCACGAAGGGGTTGAAGTGCGTCATTGACTTACTCTGGCTCTGTGGGTGCAACGTCGGCGCGCCTACGCGTCAGCGTGTGGGCAGGTGGACATTAGCTGCGGCTGGTAAACGAATCGTTAGCGATCCGTGATCGGCGTCCTCCTGATTTGAAAAGCGAGGCGGCGGCATTCGTGGCTCGTCGGAGCGTCTCGTGGGCGATTTGAGTTTTGAAGGTCCATTCGTGTAAGGCCAACGCCATAGCACGGCGCCTTTTTCGGGTCTTAATCGTACGCGCCGTGGCTTTGACTTTAGGGCGATTGCCGACCTCGGTGGTCGAGCCAAAAGCGATACCAAAACCTGCATCCGAGCCGCCCATGCTCGTTCAGTGGCGTTACTTTCGATCCCTGCCGCAGCCAGTCCTGGCTCGAAAAGCAAACGCGCCTGCGCCGTCACTCCAATAAGAGGATGATGACTTAGTGCGGCGACTAAGTTGAGAATTGCTCAGATTGCGGGGTCACGGCCATAACGTAGCAGCGCAGGGGATAGCGACACAAGCCTCGCTCAAAGCCCTTATAAAGGCTTGGGTCGCCCGGATAGATAGCGTCTGCAAATCCCAAAGATGTGATCGCTTGCGGATAATAAACAGGGGGGAGGCGCATGAGCGCTTGGTGAGCTTTTTGCAATCCATTTGCGCGGCTTTTATTGCCGTGATCATGTTTTTGCGCACAATCTGGCGTCCCCTCCTACAAAGCAAAGATGATTGAAATCAGCGTTGGCTTTCCGCCAGGAGCTGGAAACTTCCTTGCAGTGAGCCTCATCTATAGAAACTCGCCGAAGGATGTCGCGGTTTGAAGGGGCTACGAATTGCGGTGGGCGCGCCCGGCGTCGGTCCCTCGTTGTTTCTCAATGAAGCGATTGTTCGGGGGCGTGAAACATAGCGATATCGGCAATGTCTATCTTGCATTTGCACAGCAGATCGCCGGTATGAGGAATGGTCCAGCTGATGGGGCGATCGTTAACGGGCCTTTCAAAACCATTCTTGTTCCTCGCCATTCCGGCGCAGGACAGGATGTTCTGGATCATGGGCAGCGAATGGCCGCTGCTTGACAGTACCTAACAAACATAGCTAAATTTTGGTCTAATCATCGGGAGGACGTCATGCTGAGATCGGGCAAGGATTACCTCGCTTCCCTGCGCGATGGGCGCCGTATCCGGTTCGGCAAGGAGTTGGTGGGAGACGTCACGACCCATCCTGCGTTCAGAAGAACGGCCCAGTCCTTCGCGCGCCTCTATGATCTCAAGCGAAGCCCTGAGAACATTGCCGCAATGTCCTATGAGGAGGGTGGCGAGTTATATTCCGCGTGGTTCAAGGCGCCGCAATCCAAAACCGATTTGCAACACCGAGCGGAGGCCCATCGGCGCGTGGCTCAATGGAGTTGTGGCCTGTTGGGTCGTTCCATGGATCATGTGCCGTCATTCATCGCGGGCATGAGCATGAAGCCGGAGCTGTTCGAGGCGAATTGCCCGGGCTTTGGTCGGAATGTCATCAATTACCTTGATTATCTGCGCAAGGGCGATCTTTTCGCATGCTATCTGGTGTTGACGCCGCAAACCTCTCGTGGTGTTGCAGGACCCACGAAGGCGAACTTCCGCATGGTCGGCGAATATGACGGCGGCATTATCGTCTCCGGCCAGAAGATGCTGGGCGCCTCCGCCGTTTTTTCAGATGAAGCGTGGATCGGGAGCATGATTCCGCTTGGCCCGGATCAGGTGGAGGAGGCGGTGACTTTCGCTGTCCCCATCAATGCGCCGGGGGTGGAGCTTTGGGTCCGCAAATCCTTTGAGTTGAACGCCACCAGTCGTGTCGATAATTATTTTTCATCGCAGTTCGATGAAACTGATGCTGTCATGATCTTTTCCGACGTGAAAGTTCCCTGGGAGCGTGTGTTCTGCCACCGTGACATTCCCTTGATGCGCGATATGTATTTCAAGACGCCCGGACATGTGCTCGGCAATCATCAGTCAAACTGGCGGTTCTCCGAGAAGCTTAAGATTATCAACGGTATATCGCATCAGGCGGCGGAATATGGCAATTTGCTCGGCATTCCTGCCGTTCAGCAGACCCTTGGCCGTCTCGCGGCTGGCGAGGCGACCTTGCTGGGCTTGCTTTCCGCGCAAGTGGATCAATGTCAGTCACTTCCCTCCGGCCATGTTCATGTCAATAATCGTTATCTCTATGCCGCCTTGCAATGGTGCGCGCACAGTTATCACGAAATAGCCGAGGAGGTCCGTTTGTTGCTCGGGGCCGGTCCATTCATCATGCCCGCGGATGACTCCATCCTTGAGGAGGGAGAGGCGCATGATGTGTTCGAGCAGAACTGGAAAATCACTTCAGCAACGGCGAGCAAGAGGTATCGCTTCGTGCGTATGGCCTGGGATCTTCTCTCATCTGACTTCGCAGGCCGTCACCAGCAGTATGAACGCTTCTATGGTGGGCCGCCCCATATCATGGATCTCTACAGTTTTTGGCATGCGCCCTGGCTGGAGCGTCGCGAAGGCGTACGGCGCATTCTCGATGATATGATGAGCGATCCGTTGAGCCATGCCGCAGAGTAGGCGCCGATGAGCAAGTTCCGGGTGGTTCACTGAGGTCGCCCGCGAAGCAGAGATGACGAGAAACCAACAGGGATCGTGACGATCCGTCCGCAAAAGACAACTGAGACCCAATATGTCCGGCAATTATGATGATCTGCGCGCTTTCATCGACCAGGTCGAAGCCATGGGCGCCCTGCGCCACATCCGTGGAGCCGATCCGCACCTCGAAATCGGAGCCATCACGGAGGTTGCTGCGGGGCGACCAGAAGGACCCGCTTTATTGTTTGATGAGATCCCTGGTTTTCCCAAGGGCTTTCGCATCTTCACCAATGCCACGGTGCAAGCGCGGCGAGCAGCGCTTGCGCTTGGCATCGACCCCGCACTCTCTCCGCTGGAAGCCCTCAAGGAGTGGAAAGCCAGACGGTCGAAGTTGACTCCGATCGACCCCGTCGTGGTCGGCGATGCGCTTTATATGCAAAACAGTCAGCGCGGCGCCGATGTAGACCTCTCCATCTTCCCGACGCCCCATTGGCACAAGAAGGATGGCGGTCCCTATATCGGATCTGGCAGTCTTGTCATTATGCGCGATCCCGACACGGGATGGATCAACGCCTCCATTTACCGGGTGCAGGTGCATGGTCCAAAGCGGGTCACGATCCAATTCGATCATACTGGTCGTCATGGCAATATGATCGCCCGAAAATATTGGGACCGCGGTCAGGCTTGTCCGGTCGCCGTGGTGAATGGTGAGGATCCTGCGCTCTTCATCTCAGGCTTTGAATATTTGCCCGAGGGCAAGTCTGAATATGCCTTCGCGGGCGCCATCAAGGGGCGTCCGATCGAAATATACAACGGGCCCCTCACGGGATTGCCGCTGCCGGCCCGCGCCGAGATCATTCTTGAGGGGCAACTTCTTTCCCCCGATCAGATTACCCTACCAGAAGGTCCGTTTGGAGAATTCACAGGCTATTACGCCGCCGATGCGCGCCCCGCGCCGGTCATGGATGTGGAAGCCGTGCACTATCGCAATGATCCTGTGTTGCTCGGCTCTCCGCCCATGAAGCCGCCTCGCTTTCACTTCGGATTGCCCTTCCGCGCAGCAAGCATCTGGGGCGATCTGGAAGCGGGTGGCGTGACGGATGTGGTGGGTTGCTGGCAGCACGTATCACAACTGATGACAGTCGTTGCGTTGGAGCAACGCTACGCTGGCCACGCCAAGCGCGCGGGGCTCATCGCCGCCGCAAACAGCTATATGGGACGGCTGGTGGTGATCGTGGATGAGGATGTGGACCCCTCCAATCTCGCTGACGTCATGTGGGCCATCACGACGCGCGCAGAGCCAAGTGAATCTGTCGACATCATCAAGGAGGCCTGGAGTTCGGGCCTCGACCCGCGCATTCCTCCAGAGGACAAGGCGAGGGGCGTCACTTCCCATTCCAAGATGATCATAAACGCTTGCAAGCCCTTTGCATGGCGAAAGGCGTTCCCCCCAAGTTCGGCCCTGTCGATCGAGGAGGCGCTCGAGATTGAACGTAAATGGGGCGCAATCATCACGGGATAAGCAAGGCTCTCAGGAAGGGCTGAAGCATGGGAGGAAACAGAGTGTCGTATGGACTGACAACCGAACAAAAGCTGCTTCGCGACACACTGAAGCAAATCAACGCCAGATATTCGCCTCGCGACTATATTCGGGGCCTTGAACGCGATCAGGCCTATCCCTACGAGTTGTATCAGGCCTGGGTCGACGCCGGCTTGATCGGCGTCGCATTCCCGGAGGCTTATGGCGGATCAGGTGGCTCCATACTTGATCTCGCCATCATCGTCGAGGAAATCGCGTACAATAGCATTGATTTCCAGATGGCCTTTGGCGGCACACTGTTTTGCGGTCTCAATATTCTCCGCAAAGGCACTGAAGAACAAAAAGCCTATTGGCTGCCCAAGCTCATCAGCGGCGAACGGAGAATGTCGATTTCCATTTCGGAACCAGACGCTGGTTCTGATGTGGCGGCGCTGCGGACGCGCGCGACCCGGCAAGGGTCTGACTTGCTCGTGAGTGGACAGAAAATCTGGAACACCGGCGCTGGCGCGCGTGAGAATACGCTGAATGTCTATGTCCGCACCAATCCGGACGTCGAGCAGCGCAAGGGAATTTCCTTGGTTCTGATCGATAACGATATGCCTGGGGTGGCCTTTAAGAAGCTTGATATGCTCGGGCGGCGTTGCACCGGGACCTATGAAGTTTTCTTCAATGATGTCCGCATATCCGAAGATCGTATCATTGGCGGCGAGAACAAGGGGTGGGAATGCCTGCTTTCGGGTCTTCAGGTCGAGCGTATCGTCTCCGCCTCCGGTTGCTGTGGCGCGGCGCAAGCGGCGGTTGATCTGGCCAGCGCCTATGCGCAGGAGCGCAAGCAATTTGGTCGTCCCATCGGCTCCAATCAAGCCATCGCCCATATGCTCGCTGACATGCAGACTGAAACTGCAGCCGCGCGCGCCCTGTTGTGGCACGCAGCCTCTATGGTGGCGGCAGGGGAGGAAGCATTCCTTGAAATCACCATGGCCAAACACAAGGCGGCTGAGAACTATGTCAATGTTGCGAACATGGGCATGCAGATCATGGGTGGTTTTGGCTACAGCAAGGAATTCGACATGGAGCGCCACTATCGCGATTCCCGAGCCTCTACAATCGCCGCCGGAACATCTCAAATCCAACGCAATCTAATAGCGGGGATGATGGGCCATAAAGTCAAATAGCCCTTCGAACAGGGGAGGGGGCGCCATGAGACGAAATAATATAGCCATAATCATATCTTTGATGATGGGCGTCTCTGCGACGCAGGCGCAGGAATTCCCGAACCACGAAATTCGCTTCATCGTTCCGTTCAGCGCTGGTGGGCCCGCAGACATCGCTGGACGCGTCATATCAGAACCGCTGCGCAGACAACTCGGTCAATCCGTGGTGATTGAAAATATCCCGGGCGCCGGGGGCGTCATAGGAGCCCAAAGGATCGCGACCGGCAAACCGGATGGCTATAGTCTGTTGGTTGGCGGCATCGCCCCGATTGTTCTGGTGCCTGCCGCCAAGGAGGTGAGTTACAATGTGGACCGGGATTTCGCGCCGTTGGGTCTGGTCTGGCGTTCGCCTGAGGTGCTGGCGATGCGCCCATCGCTCAAGGCGGCTTCCGTTAAGGAACTGGTAGAGCATTTCAAGGGGTTGAAGCAAAAGGGAACCTTCGGTTCCGCTGGAGCAGGCACGTTGACGTATCTTGCTGGAGAACTCTTTCAGCAGGAAGCAGGCATTGAATTGGTTCATGTTCCCTATAAGAGCACATCGAATTCCGTGCTGGACGTCACCAATGGTCAGGTTGATATGATCTTTGGCGATGTCGCTATCCTCGAACCCTTGATCAAATCCGGCATGGTGAAGGCGCTCGGCGTCACATCAGACCAACGCTCGCCCCTTCTGCCGGATGTGGGGACCATGGGGGAGGCTGGCTTTCCCAACGTTAAGACGGAAGTCTGGTTTGGCCTCTTCGCCGCAGCGCAGACACCTCCCGCCATTCTTGCGCGCTTGCAGCAGGCGGTGACCGCTGCGCAACAGGATCCTGGCTTTCTCAAGGACCTTGAACGCTTCGGCCTTAATATTGGCGAGCCAGGTCAGGAGGCGTTCAAATCCTTTATCAAACAAGAACGAGAGCGCTGGACGCCCATTGTGAAGAAGACGGGCGTCAGATTTTAAAAAAAGATCGGCGCTCTGCGCCAGAGATAAGCTGTCAGGGGACTTTGGATGTCGAGCAAGAAGATTGCCGTTGAAACGCCGAACGAAGGCATGCGCTTGGTCTATGACGATCTTCGCGAATGGCTTGCAGAGGCGGAACTCTTCAACGAAGTAAAGGTTGTTCGCGGCGCTTCCTGGCAGGAAGAAATTGGCCTTGCGACCGAATTGGTGAGCCATTCGGATACAGCGCCCGCAGTCCTCTTTGAAGACATTCCAGGAATTCGGAAGGGGTTTCGTGTACTCGCCAATATTTTCGGTGGCAAGCGGAAGAACATGACGCTTGGCTTTCGTTCAGATCTCGACAAGGTGCAATTGAGCGATGCATTCGCCAATGCCTGGGACACGGATCGCATCATCCCGCCGGTCTATGTCGAAAGCGGCCCGATTTTCGACAACGTTCGGACCGGCGCAGATGTAAACCTCGAAATATTTCCGACGCCCATCTGGCATGCTGGAGATGGAGGTCGTTACCTTGGAACCGGATCTTACAATGTCACGCAGGATCCAGATTCGGGTGAGTTCAATCTGGGCACTTACAGAATCATGCTGCATGACGACAAGCATGTCACATACAATGCGGCGCCGGGGAAGCATGGCCGCCTCCATCATGATAAATACGTGGAGCGAGGTGAGAAAATGCCAGTCGTGCTTGTGCTCGGCGGCGATCCTCTGACCTTTCTTCTGGGCGGGACTGAGGTTCCCGATGGCGTGAGCGAATTTGACGTTGCCGGCGGTATGCGCGGCAAGCCGCTTGAACTGGTGCGTGGTCGCGTCACGGGATTGCCCTTCCCAGCCAATGCAGAGATCGTGCTCGAGGGATTCGTACATCCGGACACCCTAGTTCCTGAAGGCCCCTTCGGTGACTGGACCGGAACCTATACGGAGAAGGGACGCAAGCGGCCTCTCTGCGAAATATCGGCTATCTATTATCGCAACGATCCGATCCTTCTCGGATTTGTTCCTCAAAGCCTGCCCGATGAATATTCGCGCTATCGCGCCATCACGCGATCGGCATTGCTGAAACAAAACATGACGGCCGCCGGAGTTCCTGACGTGAAGGCCGTTTGGGCGCATGAATGTGGCGGTTCTCGACTTCTGTATGGCGTATCCATCAAACAACGCTTTGATGGCCATGCCGTCCAGGCTGGCCACATCGCCTCACAATGCTATGTGGGCGCCTATGGTGGACGATGGGTGATCGTGGTCGATGATGACATCGACGTCACCGATCTGCATGAACTCATCTGGGCCGCGTTGACGCGCGCTGATCCGGTTCAAGACATAGACTTTATACGTGGCGCCTGGAACTCGCCAGCCGACCCCCGTGTAGATCCCGCTGACCGCGCTCGGGGAAAAGTGACGAGCTCGCGAATGATCATCAATGCATGCCGACCCTATAGTTGGCGCAACGAATTCCCCGCTCCTGTGAAGGCCTCGGCGGAGGCTGCGCAGAGGGCGCGGCAGAAATTTGGATGGTTGCTGGAATAGAAAATCATCACTGCTGTTGGTTTTGATCGCCAGATGCAGCAGAACAATTCATGGAGCTATGACGGAAAATAAAAATGTGTCGCATAAAACAGCAGGGCTAGAAATCGGATCGCTCATGGGGCAAAGTGCTGACCACAGGGGCGACGCCACAACCGAAGCAAACAATAAAAGAGCAGAAGGGAACCTGTAATGGTTGAGAAAACATACGAGAATATCAAAATCGAAAAAGAGGACGGCGTCACCTGGCTCAGCATCAATCGTCCAGAGAAGCGCAACGCCATGAGTCCCGGCGTCCATTTCGACATGGAAGATGCGCTCACCCATCTGGCCGTCGATAAAGAGACCAAGGTTCTCGTTCTCACCGGCGCGGGCAACGCTTTTTGCGCTGGACAGGATCTGAAAGCCTATTTTCGCGAGAATGATAATAATCCTGTCGAGCGTCGGCGCGCAGGTCTCGCCAGTCATCATTGGCGTTGGGAATTGCTTTCCCGTTTCCCCAAGCCCACTATCGCCATGGTGAATGGATTTTGCTTTGGTGGTGCTTTTACGCAGCTATGCGCCTGCGATTTCGCCATAGCTGACGAAGAAGCGATCTTTGGTTTGTCTGAAGTGAACTGGGGCATCATTCCCGGCGGTGTGGTGTCCTGGAATGTCGCGCAGATGATGATGCCGCGCCACGCCATGTATTATGCTGCTACCGGTAAGAATTTCACCGGTAAGCGCGCCGAAGAGCTCGGTCTGATCAACAGCGCTGTTCCTGCCGACAGGCTCCGCGCAGAGACCTTGGAACTCGCTCAGGGTCTGATGAAGCTTAATCAGAATGTCGTGCGCTACACGAAGGAGGCCATTCGGGCGGTCAAGAACATGGATGTGGAGACGGCCCGTGATTATCTTGCGGTCAAGCAGGATTCTCTGGCGCGAATGGATCAGGAAATTGGCGGGCGCGTTGGGCTCAACAAATTTCTCGACGAGAAATCGTATCGTCCGGGCCTTGGTCCCTATAAGGTTTGATAATCTCGAAAGGCCGGGCCCTGCGCCCGGCCTTTGTCATTCCGCCCTGAAAATAGCGAAAAGAGTTGTGCAATGTCGGCTACCAAAATCGGCGCCTTGTCCAATGTGGTCATCATCGAACTTGGCACCATGATTACGGCTCCTCTCGCCGCCATGATGCTCGCCGACATGGGCGCTCAGGTCATCAAGATCGAAAATCCTAAAGGAGGGGATCCCTTCCGGCACACGATCGGTGGCGACTATGGCCCGAATTTCATCGCTTACAATCATAACAAGAGAAGTCTCAAGCTGGATCTCACCACGCAAAGCGGCAAGACGGTTCTGGAAAAACTCATCGCCCGCGCCGATATCCTGCTCGAGAATTATCGCCCTGGCGTCATGGAGAAACTGGGGTTTAGCAATCAACGACTCAAGGAATTGAACCCGAAGATTATTCACTGTTCCATTACCGGATTTGGAACCAGCGGCCCTTATAAAAATAGACCCGCCTACGACACTGTCGGCATCGCCTTGAGCGGTATCGCGAGCCTGATGCTGGAGCCAGACCGGCCGGAGCTCATGGGCCCCACCATGGCTGATAATGTGACGGGAATGTATGCTTGCACCGGGATGCTCGCTGCCCTTCATGCGCGGCATGTGACTGGAGAGGCGCAGCGCGTGGAAGTGAATATGCTGGAATCTGCGATTTCGCTCATACCCGATCCGCATGCTTATTTTACGCAGCTCAATGTGGTGTATTCTCCAACGTCGCGGGTGGCGGCGTCGCATTGCTACGCCTTTCGGTGTTCTGATGACAAGTTGATCACAGTGCATCTTTCTGTGCCCGAAAAGTTCTGGCTCAATTGCCTTGCCGCGATGGAGGCGCAAGCGACCCTTGGGAGCGATGATCGATTTAACAGCCGCAAGAAACGCATCGATAATTATCCCGCGCTCTATCAAGCGTTGATGGAGGTTATCGAGAAAAAACCGCGTCACCATTGGGAGCAAAGGTTTACAGAGTTTGATGTGCCCTTTGCACCGGTCAATCGGATCAACGAAGTTCAGGATGATCCACAAGTTCAGCATATGCAAACTTTCCAAAAAATCAGCCATCCCAAGTATGGCGAGATGACTGCGCTTCGTTCGCCCATATGGATCAATGGATCGCGGCTGGATATCGAGCCGCCTCCCGACACTGGCGAACATTCCGGTCATATCCTTGAAGAATTGGGCTATACGGCGGAACAAATCAACGAAATGAGGGATCAATCCGTCATCTAGAGGAGGGAGCTATGAAGGCCATACTAAGAGCCGTCATTGTCAGCAGCGTTGCGCTTGCATCCACGACTTCTTTCGCGCTTGAGAAGGTGAAGATCGGCATCCTGAACGGCGCGAGCGCCTTCATATCGCTGGTCGCCGATGGGAAGGGCTATCTGAAAGATGCTGGCATCGAGGCGGATTTCGTCATCTTTGACTCAGGCGCTAAAATGATTCCTTCCATCGCCACTGGTGGTTTGGATATTGGTATTGGCGCTGCTTCCTCTGCACTTTATAACGCGGTAGGTCGCGGGATGGGGGTCAAGATTGTTGCTGACGCCCTTCGTAATTCGCCTGGTGTTGGGCAATCCGTTATGGTGCGATCTGATCTGCTTGACACTGGTCAGGTGAAGTCCTTGAAAGATCTTAAGGGCAAGACTTTCGCCATTACAGCGTTCGCAAGTTCTGAGGCTGCGTCACTTGATCGTGCGATGCGGAGCGTAGGGTATACATTTGACGATGTGGAAAAGCTTTACGCAGGTTTTCCCGATCACGTCGTCGCATTTCAAAACAAGGCTATCGACGCCGCGTTGACCGGCGAGCCATTTGGAACGCTCGCCGCCGACAAGGGCGTCGCGCGGGCGTTTATGATGGTTGGCGAATATTATCCAAATCAGGAAACCTCGGTTATGATGTTCGCCAGCACCTTTGGCGATCAAAAAAGGGAACTAGGCGTCAAATTCCTCGTGGCCTATTTACGCGCCACCAGCGCCTATATAACGGCACGTAAGGATGGTTTTCTGACAGGGCCCGGCGCCGATGAAATCGTAAACTTGCTGGCGGATCGTAGTAGCGTCAAAAATGTAGGCCTCCTGAAGAGAATGCGGGCCAATGGCATTGACCCCAATGGTAATCTTAATGTCGACGCTCTGGAGGAAGATTTTGCGTTCTTCAAGGCGCGCGGACAGATTGAAGGATCTGTCAAAGTCAGCGACGCGATTGATTTGTCCTTCCTGAAGGCCGCGCAACAGCGTGTGCGTCAATAGATTGACGTAAAGTTTGACTTGGGTTTGATGGGCGCTCTTGAAAGATGGTCCTGACCTGTGGCTTTCCCTTCAGCCGGGTCATCACGGTGCGCCCGTTAGTTTTGCAGTCTTTTCGATCAGATGGGCCGGCGTTTTCATGGTGCCTTCGATGATTGAAGCCAGAGTCTCTCCAGACCTTGGCGTCACCGTGTAATTGAGTTGCTTCGCATCATGAAGAAATTCTGGGTCCTTCATGGTTTCCATAAAGGCGTCCCTTAGCATCTTTACACGGTTAGGCGGAACATCTGGTGGCAACATGATGGGTCGGCCGAGTTCTGCACTTGAATTGTAATAGGAGATTATGTCGCGTTGTTCATCGGTGCTTGTGAATTCAAAGATGGAAGGCGCGTCGATATCGGCTACTCTTTCTCGCTCTGTGATGAAGACGACATAGGCTTTTCCGCTTTCGAACCACCCTGGGCGAGCCTGGCGGAATGACTGGATTGTTTGACAGACCCCCTCAAGTTCGCCCCTTTCCATAGCGAGAATGGCGTCCTGTGGTTTCGAATAGCCTTCCACCAGTTTCATTTTCATTCCGAGTAAATTTGCGATGAGGCGCGGCGTCTGCGTAACTGGGGATCCAGCGCCGGTGCCGCCTACTATCATTTCGGTTTGGAACAGGTCTTTCGCGGTCTTCGCTCTGGCAGTGGTCATGGCGAAGCATCCGCGATTCGTATATTCCGGCGTTCCGATCCAGTTGAATTTTATTGGATCATAAAGAACGTTTGGCATCTTTGAGAGGGCCTGATCCGCCACATTGTGGTTTGCCATGCCCCAGACTGTTCCGTCTCGCGCAGCGCGATTATAAAGCCAGTTGGTCGCCGTAATGAATCCGGCGCCGGGCATGTTTTCAACAACAAAGCCCGGGTTTCCTGGGATGTGGCGGGGGAGGTGGCGCGCCATCAAACGCGCCCAGAGGTCATACTCTTGACCTGGCGCAGCACCCAAAACAAAGCGAATTGATTTTCCTTTGAAGAAGTCTTGATCGCTCTGCGCCCATGCGGGAAGATTCTGAGCTAAACCAACAGCCATCAGAAGTCCGATAGTGATCGCGCGCATGAGACCCTCCCTATCTATTTTGCTTCATGTGCTTACATTTATTTATACTTGGCTTTCGCGAGCTATCAAGTCCATCGCGAATGTCGCGGTAATCTTGTATTTTTGATTGGAGCCCTGTCGTGAAGGTTGTCGCTGACACGTTTGATCCATGTTTCGACGAGAGAGGCGCTGTTTTGGTTTGATCGCGTCAGGCGTGCCGGTCTGGGGTATGCGAATTGCAAATTGTGGAATTATAGGCGAGATTTAGATCAACGGAGCTCCATGGCGCGCCTGGCGCACTGGAGTTTATCAAACAGGGGAGGCGCTAATGACGGGTGCATCGAACATGGCCGGACATATTGTCTACGAAGACCTCAGGGAATGGCTTTTGGAGGCCGAACGAATTGGCGAAGTTCGGGTCGTTAAAGGCGCGTCCTGGGAGCGGGACATCGGGCTCGCGGCCGAAGCCGTATTGCGACATGAAAATGGTCCCTGCGTTGTGTTCGAGGACGTGGTGGGTTGCCCGAAAGGTTTTCGTGTCTTGATGAATGTCTTCGCTGGGAAGCGGAGAAACATGACGCTTGGTCTTCCAGATCATCTCAATAAATGGGAATTGAGCGAGGCCTATCGACAAGCCTATCTGCAAGATACCAAGAGCATCAAACATACTATTGTGGATACGGGTCCTGTTTTCGAAAACATCATGTTGGGCGACGATGTTGACCTCCTTAAGTTCCCGGCGCCGATCTGGCACCCCAATGACGGTGGTCGTTACATTGGCACTGGCACCTACAGCATCACTCAGGATCCGGAGGAGGGATGGTTTAATGCTGGTTCTTACCGGGCGCAGGTGCATGATCGCTATTCCGTTGGCATTTCGATGGCTATTGGGCACCATGGCTATCTGCATCGCGAGAAGTATTTCGCCAAAGGTCAGCCTATGCCGATTGTGATGGTGCTTGGCGGCGATCCCCTTGCTTTTTTTGCTGGTGGAACTGAAGCTCCATACGGAGAGTTTGAAATCGATCAGGTCGGAGGAATGCGAGGTCGTCCCACCGAGATGGTGCGTGGGAAGATCACCGGCTTACCCTTTCCAGCGCGGGCGGAGATTGTGCTCGAAGGTTTTATCACGCCGGACAAACGCAAGATGGAGGGCCCGTTTGGCGAATGGACCGGTTATTATAATGGCGGCACGGAACTCCCTGTGATCGACGTGAAGGCTATTTACCATCGAAACGATCCGATCATTCTGGGGGTGCCGCCCATGGGTGGCGGTTCGGACGAGATGGCTCGGTATCGTGGTGTCATGCGGTCCGCCATGATCAAGCAGAACGTCACGAATGCGGGTGTGCCAAATGTGACGCAGGTCTGGTGTCACGAAGTTGGCGGGTCGCGCATGTTACATGGCGTCGCCATCAATCAACGGTATCCCGGTCATTCCGTGCAGGCAGGCAATATAGCGGCCCAGTGCGGGGGCTCCGCCTATGCTTCGAAATATGTGATTGTGGTGGATGACGATATTGATGTCAGCAATCTTGATCAATTGATTTGGGCCATGTGCACGCGCACCGACCCAAAGGAGTCAATCCAGTTTATCGAGGGATCATGGGATTCGCGAGCGGATCCTCGTCTTGATCCGGAGAGGCGCGCCATTCGTGATGTCAGGCATTCCGTTGCTGTCATTGACGCCTGTCGCCCCTTCAGGTGGCGCGAGAAGTTTGCGCGCAGCAATGCGCCTACCCAGGAATTCGCCAAGGAGGCGGTGGATAAATTTGGTTGGTTGTTATCGCCGTAAATTGCTGTCGGCTTATGGTGGGGCATCGTATGGGCCTTGGCGGCGCTTCCAAAGGGGGGCGCCGAACACAACTAGCACGGTGGCGTAGTCGGCGTAGTGGCGACCGACAGCGCTCAGACGATGTCCAATCGTTTGTTTGTGATCGGCTTGTGGAGATTGTGGATTCTGTCCGGTGGCTATTCCAGTGGTGGATTTGTTTTTTCGGTGGCTGATGTAGCGATGGATCAGTAGCACGCCGCCTTTCACATCGAGGGTTCCTCTCACGGGGTCCGCCTTGCGTTCGTTTGAATAATCTGTGACGCTTATGTTGCTTGCGTCCGGCGCTGTTGCCCCCTATCTTTGGTTTGGTTTTTTTACTGTTTGGCGAGGGGGCGATCCTCATGTCTTTTTGTTCTTTTCTGCGGCGTTTTTTTTCTCGTGGCCGTAGCGTGTGTCTTGCTCCCGGTTTTGTAAGTTTCATCTTTGCTGCGCTCTGGTCCTTCACATCGTTCGCCGCGACTTTTGATTGCGTCCTGGAGCCATCCTTGACGGTAAAGCTTGGCAGTCCCGTCGCCAGTATTTTGTCGCGTGTGATGGTGGAGCGCGGCGATCGGGTGACACGCGGGCAGGTGGTGGCGCAGATTGAGTCCTCCGTGGAGGAGGCGATGGTGGCCGCCAATGAGGAGCGCGCCAAGAGCACCGCCGAAATCGAAGCCAAACAGTCGATTTTGAAGCAGAAAGCTGGAGTCATGCAGCGCAAGGGCGATCTTCTCACCCGTAACGCCGCCAGTGTGCAGGATGCCGAGAACGCGCAATCCGACTACCGCGTCGCCGAGCAGGAGGTCCTGCTGGCCCTGCTTGGCAAGCGTATGGCGGAATTGGAGTTGGCGCGTTCGCGCGCCACGCTTGAGCAAAGGATTATCCGCAGTTCGATTGATGGCGTCGTCACTCAGCGGTCCCTCGGGCCTGGGGAATATGTTCATCAGGATGCGGCGATCGTCACGGTCGCGCGGATCGATCCTTTGAACGTCGAGGCCTTCATGCCTGTCAGCCAGTTCGGACGTGTTCGCGTTGGCGATATGGCTGTGGTGCGGCCCGATGATCCCGTGGGTGGTGTGCTGCCGGCCCGGGTGGAGGTGGTCGATCAGGTCTTTGACGCAGCGAGCGGCACCTTCGGGGTGCGGCTTAGCTTGCCCAACCCGGATAACGCAGTGCCGGGCGGCCTGCGCTGTCGGGTGACCTTCGATATGCCTGATCCGCCGGGGCGTCCCGCCACCGTTCGGTGAGCGCCCTATTCCGATTTCCCGGAGAAGGCGAGCGTCTTCATTTGCCATTCATCGGATTTGAGCAAATCGGCGCGCATGCGCGCATGCAAACGTTCGGCGCGCCGTTGCGAAAGGCGCGAAGCGCGCCGGGCGAGCCATGCACCAGCGCGCCCCTGCAGGAGTTTCGTGGCGATGTGGAGGAGGGGCGTTGACCCCTCCAGCAGCGGATCCTCCATGGAGAGGATCGCCTCGAAGCTTCCCGGCTCTCCCTGGCGAGCGCTGCGGCCTGCCAGTTGTTGGTCGATGCGCCGGGCCTCGTGACGTTCGGTCATGATGACATGCAGACCTCCGATGGCCTGGACGCCCTCGCCAAGATGAATGTCGGTGCCCCGGCCTGCCATATTGGTTGCGATTGTGATGCGGCCGCGCTCGCCCGCCTGGCGCAGCCCTTCAAACGCCCCATCGCGGTTTGCGGTGGATGCGGATTGGATCGTCGGGGGCGCGGGCGACAATGTGATCTTTGGCGAGCTTGGCGAGGATGTGATCGCGGGCGGATCCGGCAATGACCAGATCTCCGGCGGCTGGGGCTACGACACCGTCTCGGGCGGTGGAGGAACCAATTATATTGTCTACAACAGGGCGAACGACACCTATGTGAAGTCTGGCGGCCACGATATCGCGCGCTCCGCGCTCGCTGTCTCGGTGGGCAGCACGATCCTGCAGACCCATCTGTCATCGCCGATGGGCCAGAATCTCGCCGCACGTATGATGAGCGCGCCGCCTGCTTCGGTCACCTGGCTCGGCCAGCCCCATGTCGAGCCTCGCGACTATGTGGCGGTAACCCCGGAGTCCATCCAGGCGGGGGCCTATCCAGGGTTTGGCTCGCCCGCAGAGGGAACCAGCAATGGCGACTTCTTCTCCGCCGCCTCGGTTCCTCCGGTGCAAATGCCCCCGCAGACCTTTGTCCAGAAGATCAGTTGGCTGGCGCCCGTTCTGCCGCCCCTCGCCCCCGCCGTCTCCGGGGGACGTGGCGCGCCGGTTCTGACGGAAGCGGCAGCGCCGGCCGCGGATGTCGTCAGCCCGGTCGCGCGGACGACTGCTGACACGGCGCCCTTGGTTGCTTCGGCCCCTGTCACGGCGCCTGAAGCTGCGCCGGTTGAGGCGGTGAAGGTTGATGCGCCGTCCGCCGCAGACCCTGCGCCCGAGGTTGTCTCGGATCTTGCGCCGGTTGCTCCGGCCCCTGTCACGGCGCCTGAGGCGGTGAATGTTGATGCGCCATCCGTCGCAGCCCCCGCGCCCGAAGTTGTCTCAGACCTTGCGCCGGTTGCTTCGGCCCTGGTCACGGCGCCTGAAGCTGCTCCGGTTGATGCGGTGAAAGTTGATGCGCCGTCCGCCCTAGACCCTGCGCCCGAGGTAGTCTCGGACCTTGCGCCGGTTGCTCCGGCCCCGGTCACGGCGCCTGAGGCGGCGCCGGTTGAGGCGGCGCAGATGAATGTCGCCCAGGCCCCTGATCAGGCCTCACCCAATGTCGATCAGGCCATGTCCTTGCCGCCAGTTGCTTCGAATGCGCCGACCGCCGTGGCTGCGCCAGCGCTGGTCATCGCCTCTGGTCTGGCTATTGGCAAGACTGCGACGATCACAGCGCCTCCGCCTGCAGCCCCGTCAGGCGCCGCCGCAGCACGCGCGCCCGCGAGCCCGCAGGGCCAGAATACGGGCTTCGAGATGGCGCCTGTGGTCGATCCTGTCGCCTTGGGCGTGGTCGATCCCGGTATGGGCGTTGTCCCCATCCAGCCCGTCTTCGGCCTTGATCTGGGGGCGCCAATCGCGTCTGCGCTTCCGGTCCTTGCGGCTATGGACGCCTATCGGCCAGCGGAAGCACTGGGCGGCGGGATCATTATTTCTACACCGCTTCCCAAGCCCCCGATGGATGACGCGCCCTCCTCGCCTGGCGTCATCGGCTCCCCCATGAGCCGGTTTGGCGCCGCCGAGATGCTTGAGACCTCATTCAGCTCAGGCATCGTGCGCGAAGTGGTTCCCATGGATCGTCTCATTCGCGCCATTCGTGAGAGCGAAATCACGGTGCGGATGAGTGGGGCCGATCTCTCCCATGATGACGGGGCGGTGCTGCGGGTATTCGACGAGACGCGCGGCCTGTTCGTCGCCCGGTCGATGTATCAGGCCTCGTTCGTCATTGACCTGGGGCCAGACCCCGTCATGACGGAGCTTGATGGCCCCAGAGCCCAGGAGGGCGGGCTGATGGAACTTGAGGAGTGCGCCATGATCGTGCCCAGTCCGTCATGGCTGTCGGTCCTGAAAAGATTCGGGCGATGGTAGCGCCCTCTTTGATCGGACCGAGTAACATAAACCTGGCAATACGCGATCAATAGTCATCTTTTGTCGATCCAGGGCCATCCGCTGTCAAAAGCGACCTCCCTCGCCGAAATGGGTCTTGCGGTTCCGATCCCTGTCTTTCAGCGCCAATCAGCTCTCTCCATTCTGGGCGTGCTATTGAATTCCGACATGCTCGCCATGGCGCCCTGACAGGGGTTGCAGTTTCCGCCGCTACATGGCGTGCTCCAGGCGATCCTGCTTTCAGAGACGTTTCCGGCGCCTTCGATCATGCTGGTTCATCGCGCAGGGCTTGTCCTCACGCCAGCAGCCAAATGCTTCAGTGATCTGCTCAAATGCGCCACCAACCTAGGGTGCGATGCTAAATTGGTATCAGCTGTGGGAATTTTTGATCTTCTCAAGATTACTTTCCGCTACTAACGGAGTGGAAGGATCAAGTAGGGAAGTAAAATGGGCAGCGCCGCAGAAACCAGCAAGCACGTGGAAGTCCTTATCGTCGGAGCGGGACCGTGCGGCCTGATGCTCGCTAACGAACTGGGTCGCCGAGGCGTCGTGGCCATGGTGGTGGATCAGGCGAGCGGCGTCGCGACGGCGCCAAAGGCGAACGCCACCCAGGCCCGCTCCATGGAGCACTACCGGCGCCTTGGGTTTGCGGATGAAATCCGAAAATTGGGCCTACCGCCTGATCATCCGACCGACGTCGCCTATTTCACGACCCTTTCGGGCTATGAGCTGGGTCGCCACCCGATGCCACCCTCCGGTGAGGCGCACCGTATCGTCCGCGAGTTGGAGCATATCTGGAACGCCGCCGAATTGCCGCATCGCGTGCCGCAGAGCCATGTCGAGAATGTGCTCTATCAAAAAGCGAGCAAACTGCCGGGGATCAATATCGAGTTCAATTGGCGCGTCCTGACCTTTTTGGATCAAGCCGACAGCGTCGTTACGCAGCTTGAGCATATGAAAACGGGTGAGCGGCGGAGCATCGTATCAAATTATCTGTTTGGTTCGGATGGCGGGGCGAGCACCATCCGCAAGCAGCTCGGATACCATTATTCCGGCGGCGATCCGGCTGAACGCGACTTCATGGGTGGGCAGATGCTGTCGATCTACATCGATTCACCAGCCTTCTACGACAGGCTCGCGGGCGGGCGGGCATGGATGTACTGGACGTTCAACCGCCGACGCCGCGCCTTGCTCGCCTCTATCGACGGCAAAGGCAAGTTCGTCCTTCAGACGCAGTTGCGGGAGAATGAGAAGGTCGAGGCGATGACGAAGGAGGATTGCAGCAAATTGTTCCTGCAAGCGATGGGTTGCGACATTCCCCATGAGGTCACGGGCTTTGCGGCCTGGCTTGCAGGGCGCGCGCTTGCCGCCGACAAGTTCTTCAAGGGCCGGGTCTTTCTGGGCGGCGACGCCGTGCATCTTTTCACGCCAACGGGCGGCATGGGATACAACACCGCAATCGAGGATGCGGTGAATATTGGTTGGAAGTTCGCCGCTGTGCTGAAAGGGCAGGGCGGAGCAAGTCTTCTTGATAGCTATGAAGCGGAGCGGCAACCTGTCGCCGTGCGCAACACGCGCAATGCAGCTGGCTTCGCGGACTCGGTTGGCCTTTACGTGCCGTCGCCCGGCATCGAAGATCCTGGCCTTGCAGGCGAAGCTGCGCGCAAGCGTGCAGGAGCCTATCTCGCCAATCATGGCAAGAACGAGTTCACCATTCCCGGCTTCACCCTCGGCGCGCGCTACAACGCCTCGCCGGTGATCGTCAATGACGACAGCCCGCGTCCTCCCGACATCCCCACTGTTTATGTGCCGAGCGCAAAGCCGGGCGGTCGTGCGCCCCATGTGTGGTGCACGGATGGGCAGTCGTTGTTCGACAAGTTCGGCTTCGAGTGGACGCTGCTCTATTTCGGGGAGCGCGACGGCATGGTCGAGGCCTTCGCGAAAGAAGCGCAGCGCCGCGGAGTGACGCTCAAACTACTGGATCTCTCCAGTGAGCCAGTCGCAGCTGATTTTTACGAGCAACCCTATGCGCTGGTGCGGCCCGATCAGGTCGTCGCCTGGCGGGGTGCGGCGCCAGGCGACGGGGGGCTGAAGAAGCTGTTCGATCACGTGCTCGGCGTAAATTGAACTTAGGCAGATTATCGCTGAAGCCACGCCCTATGGTGCCTTCGAGATCTAGAAGGCATCATTCCACGATCGCGGAAATCATTTCCACGTAGTCGCTCTCATTTGGTTTGTAGGGCGCCGTCCTATTGAAGTGGCTGGTGACGCAGGCCTGTGCAAGCTGCTCAATTGAGCCAGCATTGTAGCCTGCCGCGCGTAACGTTGTGGGCAGGTGCAATCTCTGCATAAGATCCCGCAGTCCGTTTTCGACCGTGACTCCCGCCTTCAGATTCATCGCCTGATGGATGGCGGCAAGCTTCTCGGGCTCTCTCGACTCAAGAAATTTAAGGGACGCCAGAAGTCCGATGGCGCTCAGCTTTCCATGGTGGACGCCTTGGTCGCCACAGGTGTTGGCAATGGCATGTGCAGGCCCTAGCCCCTTTTGAATCGAGACGCCGCTGGCGAAGGCGCCAGTCATCATTTCGAGCCGAGCCGCTTTGTCGCTACCGTCCTTGACGACGGCTTCGATGTTGGCGCACAGGCGCCGAACGCCATCCAGCGCCAGCACGTCAATGAAGGCTGAGGCAGGGACGGCGAGATAGCCCTCAACGCAGTGGGTCAACGCATCAACGCCAGTTGCAGCGGTCAAGCCGGCAGGAAGCGAAACTGTGAGCGCCGGATCGCAGATCGCCGATTTGGGGATGATGAATGGGCCACCGATTGGCGCCTCCCGTGATTTGCCATCCGGGTGAACGCCCGCGCCGGGGGAACATTCGCTTCCAGTCCCTGCAGTCGTTGGAATGACGATGAGCGGGACGACGCTTCGGGTGACACGCTCCGAATGCCCGGCAAAATCAGCCGCACGCCCACCATGTCCGGCAATGACCGCAGTAAGCTTCGCAGCGTCGATCACAGATCCGCCACCCACAGCGACGATGCAATCGCAATCGCCTTTGACATAGGCGTCCATGGCGGCGTCGCAATCGGCGAAGATCGGGCTTTCCGTAACATTATCGAAGACGACGGTGTCGTTCGGAGCGAACCGAAGGACCTGATCAACGATGCCGCACTTCACGACGCCCTTATCGCTCATTAACAAGGGTTTTGAGACGCCATGGAAAGCAAGCTCCAGAGGGAGCGTCTGTATCGCGCCATCATGCAGTTGCAGACGGGGAAGTTGAAGGTTAGCACGCATCTTGGATCCTTCGGAAAAGTTTGGTGGGACTTCGGCGACTAATCAAGCTTGATGTTTGCGTCTTTGATGACCTTCGACCATGTCTCGTATTCCGTGTTTACGAAGGATTCCAGTTTGTCGGATTCGAGACTCACATATTCACCGCCAATGCCGACAAATTTTTGTTTGAAAGTTTCGCTCCCTTCCGCGAGAACCTTTTGAAGTTCTGTGATGACGGCCTTTGGCGTACCAGCAGGCGCGAAGATGCCGATCCAGGCGGTGATATCGAGGCCCGGAACACCGGCTTCCGCCATCGTCGGCACGTCAGGCGCTTGGTTGGACCGAGCGGCGGAGGTGATTGCGAGGGCGCGTGCATTGCCAGCTTTCACAAACGGAAGGGCTCCGGTATCCGAGTCGAAGAATACATCGACGCGGCCAGAGAGAAGATCAGGATAGACCGCCGTCGCGCCGCGATAGGGCACTTCCTGAAGTTGAATGCCCGTCGCCTTCATGAATGCGATGGCGCTCAATTGCTGGCCCGTGCCCTGTCCCGCCGTCGCCAGATTCAGCGCATTCGGCTTTGCTTTGGCCGCTGCGACAAGATCCTGGATGCTCTTGATCGGCGAGTCCGCAGCGGTGATCACCATATAGGAGTTCGCGTAGTTGATGACGACAGGAATCAGCGACTTCAGCGCGTCATAGGGCGGCTTCTGATAAAGGTTGGCGTTGAAGATGATGTTGCTCAACCCCCCGACCAACAGCGTATAACCATCCGGTGGCGCGGAAATCGCTGCCTGCGTCCCGATCACCGTGCCTGCGCCGGTTTTGTTTTCAACATAAACGGACTGATTCAGGCGACGACCTAATTCGTCTCCGATAATTCTTCCGTAAACATCATAGCCACCCCCTGGGCCGGTGGGGACTATGATTTTAATCGCGTGATTGGGGTATGACTGTGCGCTTGCGACGGTTGTCGCCCCGAGAAGCATGGTTAGGGCTACAATGATGGGCTTGCAAATTTTTGTCATTCGATTCTCCATATGGGCCTCGTTAACCTTCAGGAAGAAGCGTCGATTTTCTTGTGTACGGCTTTCCGCCTTCAGTCAGAGATCAAAGCCGCAAAAGTTTTGCGGCATTGCCATAGAAAATCGCTTCGCGCTTGGCTTGAGATCCATGCTGTTGACGCCGTCGAAGGTTTTCTTGATCGGGCCAACCGGTGAATCGGTCGCGAACACAACCTTGCTCGGACCGAAGAAATCGAGACCGCATTTCACGCCGGTGGTGGCGCCAAACATCGCCGTGTCGCCATGGAATTGCTTGAAATATTCCATGTGAGGCTTTTTCAGCGACGGCAGAATCTGGGAATAGTCCTCGTCCGAGGTCCGCGCGCCCAGAACATCAAGGCCCGGGCCGACGCGCCCGTCAAAGAAGGGAATCATTCCACCCATATGGTGCGTGATGATGTCCAGGTCCGGATGACGATCAAATAGTCCGTCGAAGACGAGCCGGGTCATGGCGACGGAAGTATCGTATGGCCAGCCAAAGCACCACCACATCTCGAAACGAGACTTCGCTTCGCTGGCGTAATCACTCACGGCGGCCGAGCGCGTGGGATGGAGCCAGATTGGACGTTTCCACTCCGCCATCGCAGCGAAAAAGGGACGGAAGCGTTTGTCGTCGAGCGGAACGCCGTCAACATGATTGTAAATCAGAACCCCTTTGGCGCCGAGTTGATGAATGGCGTGGTCAGCTTCACGAATGGCGGCCTCGACGTCTCCAAGGTGAACGGCGGCTGCGAAACCAATGAACCGGTCCGGATGCTTTCGGCAGAGTTCAGCGAGTTCGGTATTCGCAATGCGAGCGAGCTCGCGCCCCGTTTCGACTGGTCCGATCTCTTCAAGGGAAGGCGTGGGTAGAGACACCAGCTGTCGATAATCCTGCACCGTGTCCATGTCCCGGAAACGTATGTCGAGATCATAGAGCGGCTTTACGCTGAGAAGCCTGTTGACGATATTGCCGAGCTTCGGAGCGAGCGTGACCATCCTGTCGAGGAAGGTCTTCGGAGCAATATGCGTGTAGATGTCGATGATCATTTCATGTCCTCGTGCAGGCCGCGCATTTTTTGGGGCGGCCTGTTTCGCTTTAAAAGCAGACCAGCGTTCGCTTGGAAGGGGCGGCTAATCAGGCTGGATCCGGCAAGGCTTTCACGCGCCAGGCTGTGATGTTCAGGTGTTCGGACAGTAGCCGACAGGCGAGATCTTCATCGCGGGCGAGCGCGGCGTCCATGAGGGCGTGATGCTCCCTCGCCAGGTCGCGTTTTTCCGGGAGGGCTGGGACCGAAAGTCGCCTGTATCGCTCCGTCTGGTCATAAAGAAACTCGCGAAGGCGGATGCGCCAGGGGCTGTCGCAGGCGGAAACCAGAGCTGCATGGAAATCGCGATGCGCTTCTGCCCAGACATCATTGATCAGGCGCAGGTCGTCTGTTGCGCGTTCGGGGATGCGGGACATGCGATGATGGGCGGACACGATCTGCGCCTCCCAGTCCACCCCACCGAGCTTGATAGCGCGTCGCATGCAGGCCGACTCTATCTCGATGCGCGTGCTGGTGAGATCCATCAGCTCCGACTCTGACACCGGGGCCGCTCTGTAGCCGCGATTGGTTGATGCGGTCACGAGGCCTTCGGCGGTGAGGCGCGACAGGGCTTCTCGAACGGCGCCAAGGCTGACGCCAAGCTCCGTCGCAAGCGAAGCAATGCTGAGCTTCTGCCCAGGCGGCAGCCGACAGGCGAGCAGATCAGCGCGAAGGGTGGAATAAGCCCCCTCCGTCAAGTTCTGTTCTTTTCTTACCGCAGCCAGCACATATAGCTCCCTGAGCCGAGCAACAATTTATTTCCGCTCATAACATGGATTTTAGCAAAGAAAATCTATTTTCGTTGATTCCATGGATTGTGCGTGCAAGTTTAATCGCTCAGGAGGATTTGACATGCGTTTTGTAGCCTATCGGGTTGGAACGAGCGCAGGGTTGGCTGCTGTGCGGAGCGACGGCGCCTTTGTCGGATTTTCCGATGGTGAGGCTGGCTACCCCGGCGATCTCGCTTCTATCGTCGCCAAGGGTAAGCCGGCTCTTGACGCCGCGCATGCCGCTTTGCTTGGCGGCCACGTCGTCAATCCAGCCGAGGCGACTTTGCTTCCGCCCATCGCCCGTCCGGGCAAGATCATCTGCGTCGGCTTGAACTACCGCGACCATTCGGCGGAGAGCGGCTTCCAACAGCCTGATTATCCGACCCTGTTCGCCCGCTTCTCGACCGGCTTCATCGCGCACGACGAGCCTATGGTTCGACCTAGGGCCTCGGTCGAGTTGCATTACGAAGGCGAATTGGTCGCGGTCATTGGCATGGGTGGACGCCATATTCCGCTGGCGTCTGCGCTGGACCATGTGGCTGGCTATTCGATTTTCAACGATGGATCGATCCGCGACTATCAGTTCAAGTCTCCGCAATGGACTGTCGGAAAGAATTTCGATGGGACCGGCGCCTTCGGTCCCGTCTTCGTATCAGCCGACGAGTTGCCGCTGGGCTGCAAGGGCCTTAAACTCGAAACCAGATTGAATGGCGTGACCGTCCAAAGCGCCAGGATCGACGATATGGTTTTCGATGTCGCGACGCTCATCTCGATGATCAGTGAAGCCATGACGCTCGAAAGCGGGGACATCATTGTCACTGGGACGCCGTCTGGTGTTGGCCTGGCCCGCAAGCCCCCGCTTTATATGAAGGCGGGCGATTTGATTGAGGTCGAGATCGAACAAATTGGCGTTTTACGCAACCGCGTCATAGACGAGATTTGACCGCAGCGTTGCAAAAGATAAGGGGGGACCATATGACGGCGAATACAGGATTTATACAGCCAGTCCGCAGGCCCGGTGAACTTGGCGTTCATTCGATCGACCATTGTCATATGGTTGTGCCGGACCTGAAGGTAGCCCATCATTTCTATGACAATTTCGGCCTCGATGCGGTGGAGGTGGGGCAGGGCCTCTCACTGCGGGCCCATGGCGGTGACCATACATGGGTGACCATTGGCGAGGGCGTCCGCAAGAAATTCGGCTATGTATCGTTCAATCTGTTCGAGGAAGACTTCGCCGCTTTTGGCAAACGCCTGGCGGACCTTGGAATTAAACGTCTTGATCCGCCGGCCGGGATCGCCTCCGCAGGCTATTGGTTTACAGACCCGGACGGTAATCTGATCGAGGTAAAGGTGGGTCTGAAGACCTCTCCGAATGCGAAATCGTCATTTGGGGAGATCTCTTCTCCGGCAGGTACGCGCGGCGCCCCCTATCGCAGTACAGCCTGGCGCTGCCGTCCTAGGCGCATGTCGCACATGTTGCTCTTCACGCCAGATGTGTTGCGGGCTCTCGACTTTTATGCGCGCGTGCTGGGGCTTCGTTTGTCGGACCGTTCGGGCGAGGTCATCGCCTTCATGCATGGCATTCACGGAAGCGATCACCACTTGATGGCTTTTGCAAAGTCTTCGGCGCCCGGCCATCACCATTATAGCTGGGACGTCGCCTCCATTTCCGATATCGGCCTTGGCGCGACTTATATGCTGGAGAAGGGTTATGAACGTGGCTGGGGCCTTGGACGCCATGTGCTGGGCTCGAACTTCTTCCATTATGTGCGCGACCCCTGGGGAAGTTACAGCGAATATTCAGGGGATATCGATTATGTGCCGGCAACTTGTGATTGGGATTCCGGCGATCACCCGGCTCATGATTCCCTCTATGTCTGGGGGCCGAATCTGCCCGAGGACTTCATCCAGAATTACGAGATTCCCTGACGCAACGGTGAACGCCTGAAATAATGGGACGATGTAACTGCGGGATCAAATTTGGCGGCATAACAATCGTAAGACGATATCTAATCCCCGTTTCGTAGTGTAAGTCGAAGGGTCAGTATTATAAGCGTGGTATCTCATGTTTGGTTTCTCATATACCTATTTCAACATGTGCTCGTAATTGGCCCCCATCACCGTTCCAATGGCGGTTCCACTTAGGATCTCCTTCGCCATCAGATCCTCCTTGGCGACAATCCTTTCTGCGGCCGAGAGGATCCTCTCGATGTCCTTTTCCGCGACAAAAATCGTCGCGCTGCGGTCCGCCAGCACATAATCTCCGGCATGGACGGTCACATCGCCGATCTGCACGGGCTCATTGGTCGATTGTTCGACAATGCGCCCACGGGCGGTGCGGGCCGTCCATCCGCGTGCAAATACTGGAAACCCCATTTCCATGGCTTGATCGATGTCGCGCACCGGCCCCTCAGCGATCACGCCTTCGATGCCTTTGGTTTGCGCGCCCATGGACAGCAGGCCGCCCCAACTGCCCGCCTCGACGCCAGAGCGCTGCTCCACCACGATGATGGAGCCCGGACCGCCCAGTTCTATGGCCGTGGCGCACAGATGCTTCGGCGGCCCGCTGCTTTTTTCGCCCGCCACCAGCTTTACCGTGATGGCGCGGCCTGCAATGCGGCCGGCGCCCGAGCCCTGAACCATGCCGGAGACGACGCCCTTCATCTTCAGCTGATCCAGCGCATCCGAGAGCGCGCAGCAATCGAGGCGCTTCAAGCGCGCGAGAAAATTATTCGTGTCACTCATGCGTCATATCTCCTGCGTGGAGCCTGGTGACAACTCACGCCGCGATTTTGAAGAGACGGGTCGCGTTATCTTGGAGGATCGCCTGTTTCTCTCCAGCGCTGAGCCAGGAGGCGTCGCGCAGAATTGGCATGATGTCGTCATAGGTGCGGCCGGTGTCAGGGTTGCGCGCTGAACCCACGCCGGGGCATTCGGCGCCGAACAGACAGCGGTCCGCGCCAACGGTTTCGACAAGCATGCGCAACGCCGTCTCGGTATACAGAACCGTGTCGTAATAGAGGTTGCGCATGGCCTGCGAGAAGAGCTTGCCGCCAGGCTTGCGCGCGCTCGCCGCCTCGAAGCGCCCAAGCTGATAGGGAATGGCGCCGCCGCCATGGCTGATGATGACCTTGAGAGTCGGGAAATCCTTGAACACATCGGAATTCACGAGGCCCACCGTCGCCGTCGTCTCCTCATTGATGAAGTGCAGCGTATAGGGCTCGCGATCAGCGCAGTGCGAGCAGGTCGCGTGCACATGGGCTGGGATGTCGTGTTCGCAGAGCCGCTCGTACAGCGGATACCAATAGCGGTCACCCATGGGCGGCGCCTTGCCATTGCCGCGGTTTTCATAGGGATCGGGATTGAGCAGGCAGCCCTTGAACCCCAGATTCACGCAGCGATCCAGCTCGCGGATCGCCATGTCCAGCGGCTCGCCTGGAGATTGCGGCAGCCCGCACACGCCGACGAAGCGGTCAGGGTAGAGTTGCGTCTGCCGGTAGATGACGTCATTCACCTCCTCGGTGAACCATTGCACCAGTTTTGACGGCTTTTCCGAATGCATCATCTGAAAGGGGCGCGGCGAGACGCATTGCATATGGGTGCCGACCTCGTCGAGGAAGGCCATGTGGCTTTTGTCGCCGCCTTCAAACCGCTTCTTCTCCACGGCGTTGCGGATCTCGTCATCGCTGAACTTGAGCCCACCACGCCCATGGGCGCCGCGATGGGACAGCAAGGAAGCCTTGTAGGCCCACAGTTCAGCGGGCGCGCTCACATGCGCGTGGCAATCGATGATTTTCACGGTCTTCTCCCTGTCATTCCTGATGAACTGCGTTCATTTATAAACATAGTGTCTGCGAGCCAAAACCTCGTCAAGCGGTGGCGCCTTTAGTTTTGACGCCGGTTTCTGCGTCCAAGCAGGATGTCTTATTTGACATCCCACCAGAAGAAACCGTTGGCGGTGCCGGTTCCCGCGCTCGAGCGATAGCAAGGCACATAGTCGAGCTGGTGCATCTCGACCTTCATGTCCTCCATCAATCCCGCCAGCGAGATCCACGATTTCAGCTCGGAGGTGCCGGACTGCAGTTGCGCCAGGGGAATGGAGCACAAATAGTCCTTGTCGCCATGGCGCAGGGCCTTGATGAAACGCTGGTCAAAGTCTTCATCAATGACGAAATGGCTCATGCCGCCGGAGGCGAAGACGGCCACTTTCTTGTCGGAGGCCCAGCTGTCGATGGCCCTCTTCACCACCTTGCCGAATTCATAGGCGCG